>CALJLA010000082.1 GCA_937983055.1 uncultured Pseudomonadota bacterium | reverse complement strand
TAGCCGCGCTGCCCAAGCCGCCGCGCCCGGTCGATCAGCCGTTGCGCGCTTCGATACGTCGGCACCTCCACCCACAGCCCGTCGACCAGCGCCCGGTCTTCGCCGCGCGCGCGGGCCGCTTCGACAATGGCCTTGGCGCGGCGCACGTCATCTTCGTTCGGCGTCAGCGCCGCGTTGAGCGGGCGCGCGTGATCCGGCCGTACCAGCGATTTGCAGCGATACCCCAGCCGGCGCGCGTAGCGCGCCTCGTGCACCGCGCCTTCGGCATCGCTGAAAGTATAGGGCGCGTCGATCGGCTCGATGCCCGCGGCCCGGCATTCGAGCACAAAGCGCCGCCGCGCATAATCCAGCTCCACCGCCTCCGGACTGCGTTCCGCGCACAGGTCCGCCGCGAGATCCTCGGCGCCGAGCAGCGCCGCGCGAATGCGGTTGCTCGCAGCGGCGATGGCGCGCACATCCGCCACGCCGAGCGCGGTCTCGCACACCGGCAGGATCCCGGTCGCGCCTTCGGCGATGCCGAGCGTGCGCTCCCAGCGCGTCACCGCTTCGTGCAGCGACTGCATCTGCGCCGCGCGCGCCGCCATCGGGTAGGCCACCACGTCGGGGCGCGCCGGCATTGCCGCCGCGAGATCTTCCGCCCCGTCGGCGTCCAGCGCATTGATGCGCACCGCCACCAGGCAGCCCGCCGAACGCCAGCGCTGCAGCAGGGCCGCGAGCCCGTCGCGCGCCGCTGCGCGGCGATCCGGCGGCGTGAAGTCCTCCAGGTCGACGATCAGCGCGTCGGCGCCGCTGCGTTCCATCGCGTCGTGCGCGGCGCGGTCCGCGCCCGGCCCGAACAACCAGGTGCGCGTCAAATCGGGATCGAGCATCATCGGCCTCGCGCGGCCGCACCGCTTGTCGCGCGGGGCCGGCGCTCCGCAGTTTCGCCGTCCGCCGGGTTGCGCCGCCGCGTCACGGCACGGTCTCCAGAAACGTTGCCTTGCCGAGCAGCTCCACCTGGGGGCGCTCGCCGCTGACCTCCAGCCGGCCGCCGGCCTCGAACTCCAGCAGCAGGTTCGCACGTCCCCGTCGCGCAAACGGCAGCGGTATCAACTCGTGCGGGATGCCGCCGACCTCCAGGCGGCCGTCGGCGATGGCGTCCGGCAACGTGTCCGGCAGCTTCGCGACCTGCGCGTCGAACAGCACCAACCGCGCCTCCTGGCTCCAGCCGGTGCCGGGGTCTTTGCCGGGCGTCTTGGCCGACTGGTGAATGTAGGCGTGCGACAGATGCACCGTCGCAACACCGTCGGCCACCTTTACATGGTCCACCCGCGAACCATACAACTCCAGCGCGCTTTTCATCGCAGTGCCTCCGGCGCCACGCCGTCAATGCTACAGGCTCACCGCGGGCAGGGAATAGATATTCCGCCCCAAGGCAGCCCGGTGCCGAATTGCTCAACGTCTGCCAGGTGGACGCGAAGGCGGAAACCGACCGTCCGGGCCGGCGCGCCAACCTGGCGTACCTTCCAATCACCGGCAGCACCGTTATCGAACCCCGCACGCCGGAGCGGCCGCGTTCAAACCCGCCGCACCCGCCAGAAGCGCACGCCGCCCTTCAGCACCGGGCGAAACCCGCCAGGCGCGGACAATAAACCGCGCCGAAACGGTCGAGCATCGCCTTGAGCGCCGGGCTTGGCGTGCCGAACACGGTGAAGCGCCTGCGCTCGATCAGGCTCGAGAAGCGCTCGCCGTACATCGACGCGAACGCCTGCAGATGCGCCAGCGCAGCCGCCGAATCGGCGTAGCGCTCGACCACATGCACGATCCGCCGGTCTTCGCTGATGTAACGCTCGTAAACCAATGCGCCTGGTTCGGCTTCCGTCGAACGGACCATCTCGTCAGTCAGCGCACAAAATTCAGCCAGCCGTGCCGGATCGACTGCAAGTTCCGCGTGCCAGGAAATGTGCTTGCTCATTCAACGTTCACCCGCTTTGCAAGATAAAGAGTGCCCAGGCGGCCCCAAGAGGCAAATGCCTTGTCGGTGCCACTGCGCGCCAGCAGCCGCAGCGAGCGACCTCAATCCCCCGCCGGCGCATCGACATCCCTCACCACCCGGTACCGGCTCTGCACGAACCCGAACTCGAACGCCCGGGTGGACAGGTGCTCCAAACGCACGTCCCTCTTCAGCGCACCGAACAGCGGCCGCCCGCTGCCGATGAGCACCGGGATCGTGGTAATGGTGATTTCGTCGATCAGCCCGTCCGCCAGAAAGCGCTGAATCGTCACCCCGCCGTCGACATACAGGTGCTTCATGCCCTGGGCGGCGAGGCGCGCCACCAGCGCGGCGGGCGATTCATCGACAAGCTGGACCGTACCCGGCGCGCCCGCCGGCAGCGATCTCATCCGGCTGCTCAGCACGACCACCCTTGTCCGGCCATAGGGCCACTCGGGGAACGAGCGCGCGAGCTCGAATGTTCGGCGCCCCATGACAAGCGCGTCCACCGTGGACATGAACGCTGCGTAGCCGCAGTCCTCGCCCTTCGGCACCCGTGCATTCGCCGCATCGAGCCAGTCGATTCTGCCGTCCGCCCGCGCGATGTAGCCGTCCAGGCTGGCGGCGATGAACACCGAGCACTTCACGGCCGCGGCCATGTCCGGGCGCCCGCCGCAGCCTCGACGGGCGACTGAACGGTGCGGAACGCTCTCTCAAACGACACTCAGCGCCTCTGCCTGCAGGCTTTGCCCGGCATGCTCCCAGGGAAACCTGTGCGCCTTGTCCGGCCAGAACAGAACGAAGGCCTCAAAGGGTGTCTTTCCGTAGTAGCGAAGCGCGGTACCCAGATACTCGGGAAAACAGTCCTTTCGAACCGGCTTGAAGACGACCCAGTAGCCGCCGTCGAGCACATCCGGGCTGGGCTCGTCGGGTACGAACCGGGTCCCTTTCATGACCAGGTTCGCGCATTCGGCGAGGATGCCGTGCGCCTTGTCGCCCAGCCCGAAGATCATGATCTCCGGATGGCCGTACGACTCGCTCAGACCGATGGTGTAGCTGAACCCCGGGCGCTCATCGCCCTGCTGCGGCCAGACGTTGAGACAATGCCAGCCGTACCGCGCGATGTCGGCGCGCACCTTTGCGTCCGGGTTCTTGTCCTTCATGCCGCATCCATAATGGGCTTCCGGGCCGACACTATGACCGCGGGCATCGGCAACGCGTACCCGTTTTCGGTCTTGCAGCGTTGCAGCCCTGCCTGCATGGCCTGCTTTATTCTGCCCAGCGTGGCTTCGTCCTGGCCGCGCAGTATCGCGGCCGCGCGCACCGAGCCGTCCAGTACAGCAGCAAATGCCTGCTCGGCGCTGCGCAGGTACCAGGTCTGCGCAACCGTGCGCATGGTGACATCGCGAAATCCGGCGCCGACCAGTCGCTTCTCCGACTCGTCCCTGCGACTGAAGAGAAAGAAATTCGGCCCCTGCGGCAACCCGACGTCCATCGTGCCGTGAGCCTGTATCGCACCATAAATCAGACCGAATCCATTTGTCTGGTCGGGCTCCGCATAAACGCTGAAGGCGAACCGTCCTCCCGGGCGGAGTACGCGATAGGCCTCGGCGATTGCCGCATCAGGGTTTTCGAAGTGAGGCATGCCGATACCGTTGACCACGCAGTCGAACGCTGCGTCGGCGAACTCCAGCGCACAAGCATCGCCCTGGCTGAACACGACGCCCGGATACCGCACTCGCGCCAGCGCGATCTGCGCCTCGGAAAAATCCACACCGGCCGCCTCCGCGCCGCGCCCGGCCGCAAGGCCGGCGGCATAGCCGGCGCCGCAACAGACGTCCAGAACGCGCGCGCCAGGACCCACATGCGCGGCATCAAGCAGTTCGGGTACCGATTGAACGGTAATGGCGCCGAAATGCCGGTCGTAGTCCGCGCAAAGATTCCCGTCGCTCCACCTGGCGTGCTCAAACTCCCGGAACGTGTCGAATGTCGGCATCGGCGCCCCCAAGCGAGGCTTGCAATCTACTACGGTTTTGCCGGCTTACGTTCGCGACGACCAATGGGGTCGGAGTCGGCGTTTCCTGATCCATTACGGACTCGCTCGCGACTATTGATATGTCGCGCCCCCCGCGCACCAGCCGGCTGGCAGGACGCAGGCAAACCGCCGGTTCCGGCCGTCACCGACGATGCACCGCCCGGTGCGCGGCCTCGCGAATGCCCTCGAGCGTCTCGCGATCCTCGTTCGCGAAGGCAGCGCCATGTGCTTCCTGAACCGATTCGATCGATTCGAGAAACAGCGCCCATTCATCGGTCAGCCCGTTGATGCAGCCCAGACCTTCGGTCAAACGCGCCGCCGACTGAGCCTGACCGGCCGCCCGCAAATTGCTGATCAGTTCCCGCACCGCCTTGAACAGCGCCGCATTCGACTGGAAGCGCGACGACTTCACGGTTGCCGCCCGACGTTCAAGCGGCGCTGCCCACGGCTGCAGGGCTGCTTGCCCGTACGGGTGCATCGGAACACGGATTCAGACGGCACCGGCACTTTTTCCAGCGGCGCGGTCCTCGGCCAGCGCAGCCAGTTTGTTGAGCGCCATGGACCAGCCGGCCTGGTTGTCCTGCA
>CALJLA010000081.1 GCA_937983055.1 uncultured Pseudomonadota bacterium | reverse complement strand
CTTTCAGCCCGAACCCCCCGCCACAGCCCTGGCGCTACCTGACCCCCCCCCGCCACCCCGGGGTAGAGAAAGGTATTGAAGATCGACAGCCGGAATACGCTGTCGAACCACAGCCACTCGTAGTTCTCGATGCCGATCCACTCCCCACCGCGACCGACCTTGGCATCGGTGAACCCCAACCACACGCCGAGGCCGAGCGGATAGGTCAGAAACAGGATCAGGATCAGCCCCGCCGGCAGCATGAACAGCAGCCCGAGCAGGTGGCGGTTGTCGAGCAGACGGGAGGCTGTGCTCATGGCGGGCGTACGGCCGGCGGCTGCGCTACTGCAGGCGCTCGCCCGTTTGGGGGTCGAACAGGTACACGCGGCCGTCCTGCGGACGCAGATGGATGCGTTCGCCAGGCCGGAAGCCGTGACGCTCGCGCGAAATCGCCATGACGTCGGCGCCGGCAAGGTTGCAGAAAATCTGGGTGTCGGCGCCGGTTGGCTCAACCACCACCACCTCGGCCTCTACGCAGGATTCGCCAATGCCGAAGTGCTCGGGCCGCACGCCCATCACCACCGGTTGGCCGTCCGCCGCTGATACCGGCGGCGCCGGCAGCACGCAACCGGGCTCGATCTCCACCCCGCGGCCGGCAGCGTTGGTGACCAGCTTTCCGTTCAGGAAATTCATCGCCGGCGAGCCGATGAAACCGGCGACGAACAGGTTGGCCGGATTGTCGTAGAGCTCCAGCGGAGAGCCGATCTGCTCCACCTTGCCGGCGTTCATCACCACGATGGTGTCGGCCATGGTCATGGCCTCGATCTGGTCATGCGTGACATAGACCGAAGTGGCTTTCAGCCGCTGGTGCAGCGCCCTGATCTCGGTGCGCATCTGCACGCGCAGCTTGGCGTCGAGATTGGACAGAGGCTCGTCGAACAGAAATACCTGCGGGTTGCGAACAATGGCGCGCCCCATCGCCACACGCTGGCGCTGCCCGCCGGAAAGCTGCCGCGGGTAGCGCTCGAGATACTCGCTCAGCCCAAGAATTGCGGCCGCCTGTTCCACCCGCTGCTTCTGCTCAGCACGGCTGCGGCCAGCCAGCTTCATCGAAAACGCCATGTTGTCGAACACCGTCATGTGCGGATACAGCGCGTAGTTCTGGAACACCATGGCAATGTCGCGCTGCTTCGGCGGTACGCGGTTGACGACCCTCTCGCCGATGCGGATCTCCCCGGCGGAAATTTCCTCCAGGCCGGCGATCATGCGCAAGAGCGTGGATTTTCCGCATCCGCTCGGTCCGACGAGCACGACAAACTCGCCATTTCGAATCGAGATGTCGACGCCGTGAACGACCTCGGTGTCGCCGAAGGTTTTCCTGACCTGCCTGAGCTCGACCGAGGCCATCGTCTAGTGCCCGACAGAGCCACGCTGCGGCCCGCAGCGCGAGCGAACCCGTCCAGGCGCAATGGATTGACGCACCACCCACGCTCCTCCGTTTGCTGTGACTGCTTGTTGTAATTGCGCCGCAGTCTAATGGAATTGCCACGGCCGAGAAAGCCGGCGGCGCAATGCCCGTGGCCCGCGGCCGCGGCCGCATGCCTGTGGCACAATGTCGCCCTCACAAAAGCGGCACACATTCGATCCAGGGAGGGATTCCAGTGGCTGGCAGACTCAGCGGGAAGGTCGCGTTCCTCACCGCAGCGGCGCAGGGAATCGGCCGGGCCACCGCGCTCGCGTTCGCGCGCGAGGGCGCGAAGGTCTGGGCGACCGACGTGAACGAGGCAAAGCTGGCGGACCTCAAGGGCAGCGCCGGCATCGAACTGCGCAAGCTCGACGTGCTCGATGATGCCGCGGTGCTTCGTCTTGCCAAGGAGATCGGCGCAGTCGACGTGCTGTTCAACTGCGCCGGCTATGTGCATCACGGCACGATTCTCGAGTGCGGCGACAAGGATTGGGAGTTCTCGTTCAACCTGAATGTGCGCAGTCACTACGTGGTCACGCGTTCTTTCCTGCCGGCGATGATCGAAAGGGGCAGCGGCTCGATCATCAATATCGCGTCGGTGGCCGGTTCGGTCAAAGGCATCGTCAACCGCTTTGCCTACGGCGCCTCCAAGGCGGCCGTGATCGGCATGACAAAGGCACTGGCGGCGGACTACGTGCGAAATGGCATCCGGGCAAACGCCATCTGCCCCGGCACGATCGACACGCCGAGCCTGGGCGATCGCATCCGTGCGCGCGGCGACGAAGAGAAGGCGCGCGCAGATTTCGTGGCGCGACCGCCGATGGGTCGCCTCGGCAACGCGGAAGAGATCGCAGAACTGGCGGTCTACCTAGCATCGGACGACTCGCAGTTCATGACCGGGCAGACCGTCGTCATCGACGGCGGCATCACGATCTGAGTCGCGGCGCGGCGCCGCCTCCGTGAGCGGCGGGCGCAGCGCATCGTTTCGAAGCGGCAGTTCAAGTCTTACTCGAGCGGGAGAAAACAATGAAACTGGTACGTTACGGAGAAGCGGTCAGTGAGGTGCCGGACATACTCGATGCGCAGTGCTCGATCCGGGATCTTTCCGGCCATGTGCGCGACATCGACGGCGCCGCGCTGTCCGACGAGGGGCTCGCGAAGCTTCGCAAGCTGGACGTCGAGGGGCTGCCCAAGGTTTCAGGCAATCCGCGGCTCGGGCCGCCGGTTGCCGCGGTGCCCAAGCTGATCTGCATCGGCCTCAATTACGAGGACCATGCCAAGGAATCCAACCTGCCGATTCCGACCGAGCCGGTAGTGTTCATGAAGGCGATCAGCGCCATCGTTGGGCCGAATGACACGGTCGTGCTGCCCAAGGGCTCGAAGAAGAGCGACTGGGAAGTCGAGCTGGCATTCGTGATCGGCAAGACCGCGCGCAGCGTGTCGGAAGCCGAGGCGATGAACTACGTCGCCGGCTACACCATCTGCAATGACGTTTCCGAGCGTGAATGGCAGCTCGAGCACGGCAGCCAGTGGTCGAAGGGCAAGAGCTTCGACACCTTCGCGCCGATCGGTCCTTGGCTAGTCACGCGCGACGAGATCGCCGATCCGCACAACCTCGCGATGTGGCTGGACGTGAGCGGCAAGCGCATGCAGACCGGCAACACCAATACGATGATTTTCGGCGTGCCGAAGCTGGTGTCATATCTCTCGCACTTCGTTACGTTGCAGCCGGGCGACATCGTCTCCACCGGCACCCCGCCCGGGGTGGGCATGGGGATCAAGCCCAGCCCGGTGTTCCTGAAGGGCGGCGACAGCATGCGCCTGGGCATCGACGGCCTCGGCGAACAGCGCCAGGACGTCAAGGCGGGCTGACGGCCGCGCCCGAGCGGCGCCGCCCGCCCCGACAGGGCGCACCACGGTGCGCCCTGTTTCGTTGCGGGAAACCCTCCGGGGCATGGGATAATCGGGCTCGTAATGCAGCGCGGGATCGGGCAGTGACGCACGTTCTGGATCACCGGCTGTGCACGGCGCCGATGATGGACTGGTCGGACCGGCATTGCCGCTTCTTCTTCCGGCAGCTTTCGCCGCACGCGGTGCTCTACACCGAAATGGTGACGAGCGGCGCGCTTCTGCACGGCGACCTTGCGCGCCATCTCGACTTCGACCCGCGCGAGCACCCGCTGGCGCTTCAGCTCGGAGGCAGCGAACCGGACGAGCTCGCGCGCTGCGCCCGGCTCGGCGAGCGCTGGGGTTACGATGAGATCAATCTGAACTGCGGATGTCCGTCGGAGCGCGTGCAGCACGGCGCCTTCGGCGCCTGCCTGATGGCCGAGCCAGAACTGGTCGCGCACTGCGTGAAGGCGATGCGCGACGCCACTTCGCTGCCGGTGACGGTCAAGCACCGGCTCGGCATCGACTCGATCGAAGACTACGACTTCGTCCGCCGCTTCGTTGAGACGGTGGGCCGGGCCGGCTGCCGGACGTTCATCGTGCACGCCCGTAACGCGGTGCTGAAGGGGCTTTCGCCAAAAGATAACCGGCAGATTCCGCCGCTTAAGTACGACTACGTGCACCGGTTGAAGCGCGAGTTTCCCGACTTCGAGATCGTGATCAACGGCGGCCTGGTCGATCCGGACGCCGCTGTCGCGCAGCTCGAACGGACGGACGGCGTCATGCTGGGGCGTGCGGCCTACCATGATCCATGCGTGCTGGCCGAGGTGGAGTACCGCGTGTTCGGCACGCAACCGCCGGCGCGCAGCGCCGTCGCCGAACGAATGCACCGGTACGCGCGCCACGCAACCGCACGCGGAACGCCGCTTCGCGCAATCGCGCGGCACATGCTGGGCCTGTACCACGGCCAGGCCGGCGCCCGCGTCTGGCGCAGGATGCTGTCCGACGCCCGCGCGCTGGCGCGCAATGACCCCGGGCTGATCCTCGAGACGGCGGCGGCGATCGAGTCCCGCGCACCGGCATGCGAAGCGCCGGCGGCGCTTACCGCCTGAGGCCGCGAGCGCAACGTCGCGCGGCGCCATGACCGTGCGCTTCGACACCTACTATCGATACGATGACCTGGCGTCGATCCTGTCGGACTGGGCACGCCGCTACCCGGACCTGATTCGCATCGAGATCGCCGGACGCAGCTTCGAGGGCCGCGACATTCCGGTGGCCATCGTGACCAATGTCCGCAGCGGTCACGATACGGCGAAGCCGGCGATGTGGGCCGACGGCAACATACATGCCGCCGAGCTGGCCGGATCCATGGCCTGTCTGCATCTTCTGCACACCCTGCTTTCCGGCTATGGACGCGATGCGGACATTACCCGTTGCCTCGATACCCGCGCGTTCTACGTCTGCCCGCGGGTAAATCCGGATGGAGCGGAGTGGGCGCTGGCGGATACTCCGCGGCTGATCCGCTCCAGCACCCGTCCCTATCCCTACGATGAAGCCCCGGTCGGCGGCCTTCGGCGCGAGGACATCGACGGCGACGGACGTATTCTGGCGATGCGCATTCGCGATCCGAACGGCGCGTGGAAATCCTGTCCGAAGGATCCGCGCATCCTGGTGCGGCGCGATGCCAGCGAGAGCGGCGGCGAGTACTTCCGGGTTCTGCCCGAGGGCGTGATCGAGCACTACGACGGCATCACCATCGAGCTGCAGCCGCGCCGCGAGCGCCTCGATCTGAATCGAAACTTTCCCGCCTTCTGGCGGGTCGAGCCGCAGCAGACCGGCGCCGGACCTTATCCTGCCTCCGAGCCGGAGATTGCTGCGATCGCACGCTTCATTGCCGACCATCCGAACATCACCGGCGCAGTCGCCTTCCACACCTACTCCGGGGTGCTGCTGCGCCCCTACTCGCACCTGGCCGACGAACACATGCCGGCAGAGGACCTGTGGACCTTCCAGAAGATCGGCGCCAAGGGCACCGAGATGACCGGCTACCCGCATTGCTCCTCGTACCACGATTTCCGCTACCACCCGAAAGAGGTCATCACCGGCGACTTCGATACCTGGATGTACGACCACCGCGGAGTATTTGCCTGGACCGTGGAAATCTGGAGCCCGCAGCGCCAGGCAGGCATCACCGACTACCGTTTTATCGACTGGTATCGCGAGCATCCGCTGGAGGACGATCTCAAGCTGATGCGATGGAACGACACCGCGCTTGGCGGCAAGGGGTTCGTCGACTGGTACCCGTTCGACCACCCGCAGCTCGGGCCGGTCGAGCTTGGTGGCTGGGACAGCCTGTACACCTGGACCAATCCGCCGCATGCGCTGCTGGAGCAGGAGCTTGCGCCATTGTCGCGCTGGCTGATCTGGCACGCGCTGATCTCGCCGAAGCTGGAGCTGCTGGAAGCGTCTGCCCAGGCGCTGGGCGGCAATGCCTGGCGCGTGCGGCTGGCGGTGCATAACACCGGTTGGCTGCCGAGCAACGTGACCCGGCACGCGCTGGACACGAAGCTGGTGCGCGGCGTGGTGTTCGAGATCGAGCTGCCCGACGATGCTCGTCTCGCCGCCGGATCGCTGCGCGAGGTGCGCGGCCAGCTGGAAGGGCGCGCCTACAAGTCGAGCAGCGCCAACACCTGGGCCGGCCACGCGGCCGACGAGACGCGCGATCGGCTGAAGATGGAATGGGTGGTTCACGCACGCGCCGGCGATAGGGTGCGTCTGACGGCCCGTCACGAGCGGGCGGGCAGCGTGCGCACCGAACTGGTCCTGCGCTGAGCGGGGGGCCGGAGGCGGTCGGCGCTCAGGCGCCGGACGTTTGCGCGACCACCGACAGCGCCGGGCGCGGCAGCCAGCGGCGGGCGATCTCGTCGGCGGCGACCGGGCGGCCGATCAGGTATCCCTGGATCTCGTCGCAGCCATAGGCACGCAGCTGCTCGCGCTGTTCGACGGTTTCGACCCCTTCGGCGATCACACGCAGGTCGAGGCTTCGCCCCAGCGTGATCACCGTTTTCACGATTGCGGCATCTCGCCCGTCTTCCGCCATGCCACGCACGAAAGACTGGTCGACCTTGAGCTTGTCGAGCGGAAAGCGTCGCAGATAAGCGAGCGAGGAATAGCCGGTGCCGAAGTCGTCGATTGCCAGGCGCACGCCAAGCCCCTTCAGTGCCCTGAGGGTCTCGATGGTTCGCTCGACGTTGTTCATGGCGGCGCTCTCGGTTATCTCCAGCTCGAGATGGCGCCCGTCCAGCCCGCTGTCGTCGAGCGCGGCACGCACCACGTCGGGCAGATTTCCAGCGGAAAACTGCCGGGGCGAGATGTTCACCGACACGGCGAAATCGCCCACGCCGCGCTCGACCCACTGTTGCGCCTGCCGGCAGGCGGCACGCAGCACCCATTCGCCAACCTGCACGATCAGCCCGGACTCTTCCGCCACAGGAATGAAGCGGCCGGGCGGCACCATTCCCTCGTGCGGATGCTGCCAGCGCACCAGGGCCTCGAAACCGATGAGTCCCCCGCCGACGATGCGCACCTGCGGTTGATAATGCACCACCAGCTCGTCGTTCCTGAGCGCCCGGCGCAGGCCGTTTTCCAGCTCCAGCATCTCCTCGACGCGGGCGTCGAGATCGCGGCTGTAGCGACGGAAACCGTTGCCCCCGGATACCTTCTGAGCCTGCACCGCCGAGTCGGCGCGCTTGACCACGGAGATCAGGTCGTCGCCGTCGCCCGGAAACAGTGCTGCCCCCACGCTGTAGGAGACGAAGAAATCCCGCTCTCCTACCCGCAAGGGCTGGTGCGCAAGGGCCAGCATCGCCCTTGTCAGCCGATCGAGCGTGACTTCGTCCTGGAGATGCGGTAGCAGCAGCGCGAACTTGGCGCCTTCCATCCGGAACAGGGCGGCGCCTGGTTCGTTAATTTCAGCCGAAATCACTCCCAGCAGGCGGCTCGCCGCCGCCTTGAGCACTTCGTCGCCGGACTGATGGCCGAAGCTGTCGATCACCAGGCGCAGGCGGTCTACCGCGATCATCAGGACTGCGCCGCCACGCTGCGGCGATGCGCCATGGATGGCTTCCGTTGCGCGCGCCTCGAAGCGAAACCGGTTTGGCAGGCCGGTCAGCGCATCGTGGAAAGCCTGGTGCACCAGGCGCTGCTCCGCGCGCTTGCGCTCGGTAATATCGGTCAGGTAGACGTGAAACACGTCTGCATCGGGCAACGGATGGACCTCGCATTCCAGCGCCCTGCCCACCACCTCGTATTCGAAGCGGACGTCGGCCCGGCTGAGCAAGGCCCCAGCCAGCCGGCCGCGGATATCTGGCGGCAGCAGAATCGATAGCTCGGCATTTGCGCCGGCATGAGATTCGAGCATGCGCCGCGCGCCGGCGTTGGCGTAGAGCACCCGGCCGTCCGCGGCCACGCTCAGAATCGGCGCCGGGTTCCGCTCGGGGAACAGTGCCAGCTGACGCCGCGCCCGCGTCTCCTTCGAGTAGGCGCGCAGCGAATAGCCCGATACGAGCATCAACAGGAACAGCGCGGCGCTGAAGCCCACGACCATCCGCACGATCTGGCCCACTTCTTGGCGGGCGACGGCACCGCGTCGGTATACGGTGTCGCGCCGCTCGGCAACCAGCAAGTCGAGCGCGGGGCCGATCTGGGCGGTGAGGCGCTCCAGCTCCAGCAGCAGTTTTCGGGCGTGGTCCCAGTCCACCGGCCGGCAACACAGGGTGGCATCGAGCGCCCGCGCGACGGATTCGATCTCGCCGTACGCTTGCCGGATGCGCCGCAACTGGTCATGACCGGGAAAGGTGCGCTCGAGCAGCGCAAACCCGGCTTGCACGGACTCGCGGTTCGCATCGTAGCGGGCGCGAAAGCGCGTCTGGTCCTCGGTCGCGTAGTACTCGTAGAGAATGGGCATCTCGGCGAGTACTGCCGTTTTCAGCCGGGCGAGACCGTCGAAGGCGGGCAACTCGTCCGCCACCAGCGACATCACGCTGTCGTTTACCGACGCTCCGCGCCAAAGGGTCACTGCCGACAGGGATATGCCGAGCGCGATAATCGCCGCAAAGGCGATTGCGAATCGTGTCTTGTCCCGCTCGGCGCTTACTTTGAACATCGCTGCTCGGCTTCCTCTTCACGGATTGAGCAAGATCGGGGCCGACCCGGCGCCGGCCAGCACCCCCTGGACGGGCCCCTCCCGGGTTGGTAACGGCAACTGGCCGACAATCTGTAGGGTCCGCTTTATGCTTTAGCTTTTGGAGGAATCCGTGATGGCGGCGGACTGCCTTAACGCAGAGGTGTGACAATCGATGTTTATTCGTAGGAAATCGCTGGAGACCATCGCCGCCGTGTTGGCGGCGGGCGCCGTCTTTGTCGCCGAGGCCGCCCAAGATGCTTCGGCCCTGCAGCGCTTCAAGCAGGACGCCAGGCAGATGGGCAAGAAAGCCGGCAAGGCGGCAAAAGAGGTCGGGCAAGGCGTCGGGCAAGGCAGCAAACGCACCTTCAAGACCATCAAGCGCGAATTCCGCAGCGATGTCATTGAAGGCGGCCCGGCGAACAGCCCGCCCACCCCCAACCGCGGGGGCCGCGACTAGACCGACCAGGAACTGCGGGCCAACGCTTCAGTTGCGCAGGTGACTCACCACCTGCCAGACCGCCGAGGCAATGGTGGCCAGCCACAGCAGACTCACCAGACGATAGACGCGTCGCAGACGCACCGCGTCGACACTCAGTTCGGGAATCTCGGCCGCGTCGCGTAACACGAAGCGCAGAAACGGGTGGTCGTCCCCCGGGCCGCCGTGCAACATGAAGAACCATCCGTTCGGCCGGTCGAGTCGCTCGAACAGCGCGGGATCCCTCACTTGCAGGCAACGCGCAAATCGGCGGGTCAGCACGATCTGCAGCGCCAGCGCGACCAGCAGCACCACGAGCAGGTTGTCGAGCATCAGCGCATGCTGCCTTCCGCAGCGGCGCGCACCGTCAACGCGTGCCGGGGATCGGGCCGGTGCAACTCAGCGCACCTCCCAGCTCAGCGTGACCCACAGCCGGCTGGCGTCGGTGTAGGGATTCGACGTCTGGTCGGCCGCCTCGAAGCGCGAGAACTCGGTACGCAGCTGAAGCCCTTTCCGCAGGTTCCAGTCCAGCCGCAGGTCGAGCTCGCGGCCGAACTCCAGTCCACCGTAATCGGAACGGAAGTCGTGCAGTTCAGCGTACAACGCATAGCGGCCAAAGGTGTATCCGGCGGTGAGCCAGCGATCTCGCAGCCCTTCCGCCGGAGTGCGGTTGAACTTGTCGGCCCAACCCTGGCTGGGATGCAGCAGCCCAAGTGGCGTCTGCAACCCGTAAACACCTTCGTTGCTGCCGAGCAGTTCGTAATCGGCGCTGACGAAAAAGCGTTCCCAGCGGACGCCAGCGGACAACCGCCAGTAGTCGGCATGAATGCGTTCGTCGCCATCCTGGTACGGACGCTGGACACCGCGCTCGACGGTGTAGGTGAGGCCCAACTGCGCGTTCAGGCCGATCACTCCATCTGCGCGCAGGGACAGGATCTTGTATGAGCTGTCGGCAAACCCGCTGCCGCCAATGGCATTGGCCTGGTCGTGCAGATAGGCCGAAGCCAAGAGCGTATGGTCCGGGCGCCACTCGAAATCCGCCCGCGCCATTTCCACGCGCAGATCGCGCTGCCCGGTGTCCGGGCCGCGCTCGCGCAGGAAATGTCCCAGATAGACTCCGGTTCGCGGCAGCCGGTCGATGGTTGCCGACACGCCCTGGTACCAGCGCTGGGTCTGGCGGAACTCGTTGGGTCCGACGAAACGGGTGCGGTCGAGGTCCACCTTCTGGCGGCCGGCGACCACGCTCAGGCCGTCGATGCCCCGCCAGCGCAGGTACGCCTCGGTGAAGTCCGTCTTCTCCGGCGTATTGGAAAACGGATACTGTGTCTTGCCGTTCTTGCCGTCGTTGAAGTCGTCGATGAGCTGCACGCTGCTTCCGACCAGCAGGAAGGCGTCGACGTCGCGATAAGTCGCCGTGCGCCAGCCGGCCAGCGTGCGCAGGGTAAGGCCGTATGCGGTTTCGGGCACCGCATCGTCCTCGGCCCACTCGAAGCGCGGGCGGAAAGAAAGCTGCGGCGTGCCCTCTGCAACGGCCTCGGCGAGCGACGGCATCGACTCCGCGCGAAGCGCCGATGCGAAGGCCAGCGTCGCGGCAACGACGCATAAGAATGTCCTGATCATGTATCCGGGTTCTCCAGGGTACGTCCTTCGCCGGCGGTCAATCGACGCGCCGCAAAGCAGGGCTATGAGGGAAACTTCTTGTGCAGCGCCTCGACCTGCGCGGGCGTCAGCACGCGCATCTGGCTGCCGCGCAGCAGCAGGTAGAGTTTCGCGGTTTCCTCGAGTTCCTCGGTGGCATACACGGCGGAATCGAGGCTCTTTCCGGCCACTACCGGACCGTGATTCGCCAGCAGCACCGCGTGGTGCCTGTCGGCCACCTCGCGCACCGCGTTGGCCAGGGTCAAGTCGCCGGGCGCGAAATACGGCAACAGCGCCAGCTTGCCGATCTTCATCACATAGTAAGCGGTGATCGGCGGAATGGGTTGTTGGACGTCGATGTCCGACAGCACCGACACCGCCACCGAATAGGTGGAATGCAGGTGCACCACCGCGCCTGCGTCCGGCCGCCGCTCATACATGGACAGGTGCAGAAAGGACTCCTTCGTGACCTTGTCGCCCGAGAGCTGATTGCCCCCGGCGTCGATCTTCGACAGGGTGGCCGGATCGAGCCGGCCTAAACAGGCGTTGGTCGGCGTCATCAGCCAGTTGCCATCGTCGGTGCGTGCGCTGATGTTGCCGGAACTGCCGGCGGTCAGGCCCCGGTCGAACAGCGACTTGCCGAACCAGCAGATTTCTTCTCTCAGTTTTGATTCATTCATGGCAAGAACCAGAGATTAACCGCCAAGGGCGCGAGGGACACCACGAAAAGCGGGCAGGATTCCGATCGCAGATAGCGCCCCACGATTGATGCGCCGGGAGAATTCATTCCCGGACTTGTGCCTTGAGATTTTCTTGGTGCCCTGGATGTCCCTGGTGGTTGGATTTTCAGTTCGCAGTCAGGCGGTCGAAGGCCTTGGTGAAGAAATCCGGCGTGCCGAAATTGCCCGACTTGAGCGCGAGCGCAAGCGCAGGTTCGCCGATGGAAAATGTCCAGGGCACGCCGGGATCGATTTCCGCCCCGATGTGCAAGCCCTGCACGCCCAGTGCACTGACCACTGCACCCGAGGTCTCGCCGCCGGCCACCACCAGGCGCCGGACGCCGGCCGCCACCAGGCCGCGCGCGATCTTGCCCAGGGTCTCTTCCACCAGCGCGCCGGCGTTCTCGCGGCCAAGCTTCTGCTGCGCCGTGCCGACGGCGTCGGGCGCCGCGGTGGAGTAGATCAGGATGGGCTTGTCGCCCAGCTTCTGCGCGGCCCAGTCGAGCGCCTCGGCGCCGATATCGCGTCCGCCGGCAATCGCCAGAGGATCGATGCGAAACGCATCGAAGCCTCGCCGGCGCATATCTTCAACCTGACCCTGGGTCGCCACCGAGCAGCTGCCGGAAAGCACCGCCGCAGGCCCTTTTACCGACGGCAGCGCGCGACGCTGACCGGCCTTGAGCGCGCCCTTGCGGACGAAATTCGCCGGCAGGCCCATCGCCATGCCGGAGCCTCCGGTGACCACCTTCATCTCGGCGCAGGCCTCGCCGAGCGTCAGAAGATGCTCGTCGGTAATCGAGTCGAGCACCACGTGTCGCACGCCTTCGCGCCGCAGCGCCGCCAACGCTTCGCGTACTGCCGGCGCACCGCGAATCAGCGTCGAATACTGGACCAGCCCGACCTTATGCGCGGTCTGCCGCTGCAATACCCGAACCAGCGACGGATCGGTCATTGGCGTAAGCGGGTGGTGGCGCATGCCTGATTCGGACAGCAGCTCGTCCCCGACGAACAGATAGCCCTTGTAGACAGTGCGCTTGTTGGTCGGAAAAGCCGGATTGAAAACGGTGAGGTCTTCGCCCAGCGCGTCGAGAATCGCATCCGCCACCGGACCGATGTTGCCCTTGTCGGTGGAATCGAAGGTTGAGCAGTACTTGAAGTAGTACTGCTGCGCCCCGTGCGCCCGCAGCCAGTCCAGCGCCGCCAGCGACATTGCGATGGCCTCGGTGGCCGGGTTGCTGCGCGACTTCAGTGCAACGATGATGGCATCGCACTCCGGCACCGCGAGCTCGGGGCGCGGCACGCCGAGCAGCTGGATCGTGCGCATGCCGGCCTTGACCAGCGTGTTGGCCAGGTCTGTGGCACCGGTGAAATCGTCGGCAATCGAGCCGAGCAGCAGGGGCATGGCTTGCGTCCGTGCGGAGCGCGGCGCCGCGCAAGACCGCGTCGTCGCCATCGGTTATAGTTCGAGGGCCAGAGTCTACACCGAGAGCGCGAGGCGATGCCCTTCGCAGACAACCTCAAGAAGATCCCGCCCGTGTCGCATGTCGAGAAGCTCGAACTAATGCGCCCGGACGGCCAGGTCGAGGCGGTGGTGGAACACCGCCCCGGCCAGTCCGGTTCGCTCGCCGTCTACCACTACCTTGCGCAGAAATACGGCATCATCAACGCCGATGCGGCACGCGAAGGACTGGAGCTTTACGGCGAGCATTTCGAGGACGCAAAGGCTCATCCGGGCAAACACCCGAACATCGACCGACTGATCGAGATCGCCGCGCAGAACCTGCGTTTTACCAGCCGCATCACTCCAAAGAAAAGGTAGCGGGCCGGGGCCGCCCAGCCGGGACAGTCTCCGCCGTCGTCATGCATCCCGTCGTGCTTTCCGTGCTTTACCTCGCCATCCTGCTGGCGCCGCTCGGGCTCTCGGCCGCACTGATGCCGCGGGAGTCTGACGTGCTTCGCGAGCTGGGCATCGGCGCAGGCCTCGTTGCCTATTCGATGCTGCTCATGCAGTTCATCTCGTCCGGGCGCTACGAGGCGATGTCGGGCGAAGCCGGCATCGACCGAACCATGCGCTTTCATCAGCTTACCGCCCGCGCGGCGGTGCTGCTGGTGGTCGCCCATCCGCTGCTGATCGTCGCGCCGGACGGGCTCGACGGTCTGGCCGACGCTTCCTCGATGCTAGCCGCGCTGATTACCAGGCCGCAGATGCGCAGCGGCGTGCTGGCGCTGGCACTCACCCTGATAATCGTGGTTGCCGGCATCTGGCGACGGCGTCTGCCGATGCGCTACGAGTTGTGGCGCGCAAGCCACGCGCTGCTCGCCGCGGGCATCGCCCTTGCCGGCGCCCACCACACCTTCAGCACGGGCACCTACAGCGAACATCCCTGGTTGCAGCTTTTCTGGTGGCTGCTGATCGCGGTTGCACTCGGATCGCTGGGCTTCATCTACGGCGTAAAGCCGTTCCTGCTGTTGCGCGGCGCCCACCGGGTGGTGCGTGTCGACCCGCTGGCGCCGGGCGTGCACGAGGTGCTGCTTGAGCCGGCCCGCGATCGCCCCATTCGCTTCGCTGCCGGCCAGTTCGCCTGGGTTACTTTCGGCGGACAACCCATCCCGGTACGCGACAATCCGTTTTCGATCAGTTCCGCACCCACCGAGCTTCCGCGACTGCGGCTGTTGATCAAGGCGCGGGGCGATCTTTCGGGGTGCATCGGCGACCTGCCCAGCGGCACGCCGGTCTATCTAGATGCACCGCACGGCAACTTCAGAATCGAGGGCCGTGCCGGCGACGCGCTTTGCCTGATCGCCGGCGGCATCGGCATCGCGCCGGTCATCGGAATCCTGCGCGAACTGGCGGCACAGCGCGACCGCCGTCCGATAGGCCTCATTTATGGTGCGCGCAACCCCGCGCTGCTGGTGCATGCGGACGAGATTCTCGCGCTCGGAGCGCAGCTCGATCTCCAGACCCGGTTCTTCGTCGAGGAACCTCCGCCAGGCTGGAACGGCGGTACCGGCAATATCGACCAGGCGGCCATCGCCAACGCCTTGCGCGCGGCACCCGGGCGCTGCCTGTGCCTCGCCTGCGGACCGACCGGAATGATGCTGGCGGTGGAGCGCGCCTTGCTAGCGGCCGGCGTGCCGGCGGGGCAGATCGTTTACGAGCGCTTCGACTATGACTGAGCGCGCCACCGCCCACGAAGAAATACATGCGTGACGCCAGACTGATGGCGATTGTCTGGGCGATCAACGCGGCGATTGTGCTCGCGCTGGTCGTCTTCTCGCTGCGCTAGCGATCGAGCCGCTCGTTCATGTAGGCAATGATCGCGGCCCGCTCGGTCGCGTCCGGCGCATGGTGCACCGCCAGGAACCGGTCCAGGTGCCGGGTACGCTCCTCGGCCGTGAGTCCCTTCAGGCCCTGCCCGACGTCTCCAACCTTGTGGCAGTTGCCGCAGCGCTTGTTGAACAGCTTCTTGCCCTCGGCGCCGGCGGTTTCCGCCGCGCAAGCGCCAAGACCGGCGATCGCGGCGGCAATCAGCAGGGCAATTCCAGATCGGAACATCTCAGGCCTCCTTCGAATCTGAACGGGCAACACACTCGCCCGCCCCCCATCAGCTTTGCCATGTTCGCAGCCGCACTGTCCTGGGCGCCTTGATCCAGGTCAGATCACGCTGTTTTCCAGTGCGGCGGATAGGTCTTCTGAAAATACGGCAGGGCCTCGATGCGGTTCATCCAGTCCTGAAGTCGCGGCCCGATCAGGCTGCGAATCGCCAGATCGGGCTTGCGCACGTCCATCCGGCAGGCGAGCGCCAGCATCGGATAGATCGTAAAGTCCGCGGCCGACAATTCTCCGGCGAAATGCGGTCCGTGCAGGAGCCCCTCGAACCGTTCGAGTTCGCCGGCCAGCGCATCGCGCCCGACCGAGATCGCGTGTTCATCCCAGTTCTCGCGCCGCGTAAACAGCACCGCGGTCAGCAGCTTTCGGCTGGCGCCGTCGAGATAGTGGTCCGCCTCGTTATTCAGCCGCCGGACCAGGGCGCGCTGGCGCGCGTCGCCGGGAAACAGGGACGGCCCCTGGTCTGCGTAACGCTCGTCCAGGTACTCGAGAATCGCCGCCGACTCGTACAAGGCGAAGCCATCGTCGACAATGGCGGGCACCTTGCCGCGCGGATTGATGCGCAGATACTCGGGCGTTTTCAGATCTCCCGCACCGAAGTTCAGGGTCTTGATCGAGTAATCGATGCCCTTGCATTCAAGCGCCAGCCACACACGCCATGCAAAGGGCGAACCGGAGCCGTAGTAGAAAGTCAGCATGAGGATTAGCCTTTCCCGATTGGGGCGGATGCGCGCCATTCGTCGGATCGCGCCCGACATCCTACAATCGAATCGTCCGATCTACGGAGCAAGCGCAGCAAATGGATGAAGCGGTGCTGAGGGCGCTCGCCCGCTGGCCAAACGTACCCAGCGTCTACGGCTGGCTGGCACTCGATCGCCGGGGCAACTGGCTGATCAAGGGCGAACCGATCCGCAATCCCGGCGTGCAGGCGTTCATCGCACGTAATTACGAAAGCGATGATCGGGGGCGCTGGTTCTTCCAGAATGGCCCGCAGCGGGTCTTCGTATCGCTGGCCCGCCTGCCCTATGTGCTGCGTGCCGCCGCCGGCGAACCGCTGCAACTCGAGACTCACACCGGTGTGCCGGTCGCGCATGTGACCGGAGCCTGGCTCGACGATGACGGCGGGCT
Organism: uncultured Pseudomonadota bacterium; assembly: GCA_937983055.1. Lineage (GTDB taxonomy): Bacteria > Pseudomonadota > Gammaproteobacteria > Burkholderiales > Eutrophovitaceae > CALJLA01. The sequence continues at coordinate 5,264 of CALJLA010000081.1, read as the reverse complement.
CATCCTGCGCTGGCCGGGCGGCGTAGGCAGCGTCGACGACCGCGACCTTGCGCGGGTAGCCGGCCGCTTTACCGACGCGGGCGGGCGTTCGCTGACAGACGCAGAACTGGAAGGCGCGCTCGATGCGGGGTCGAGGGGCCGGCGTGCGGGCTTCTGCTTCGATTTTGCCGGCGAGCGGCTCCCGATAGGGCGGCTCCAGGCCGCCCAGCTTTCGCAGAAATTCGGCTTCGATCCCGACCCGAGGCCGGCGCCGGGTGAGCCGGAATGCTGAGCGGCGGCGGGAAACGACACCACCGGACTAACGCAGCCGCTTTCGGCTGAACTCCTCTTCGATCTTGTCCTGGTAAAAGCTCACCAGCGAAGGCGAGGACATCAGTCGCCTGTGCACCTCGGGCGATACGCCGCTGTACTGGTAGATCGATCCGTCGTTCAGCTCGACCTCCAGCAGCCGCTCGCGCTCATCGTAGCCGACCGAGCGCAGCTTGCTCGAATTCACCCGTTTGCGTTCCATCTGCTCTCCCTCCCAGTTTCATGCGCCGTGCCGCCGGGATGCGGTCGCAGGCGGTTTGCACTCTTTCCGGGAAAGCCGCCTGTGGCGCCGCCGTTTACTCCGGCCTCACAGCACGTACACGGTCAGCAGCAACAGGGCGTAGCCGATCATCAGCAGGTAGATATCCACCTGGTTCAGCAGCACCAGCACCGAGCCCACGTAAGGCACGTGGCCGAGCGGCACGAAGAATCCAACCATGCCAAGAATGAACAGCAACAGGCAGATCATGCCTGCATTGCGGCTTGGCGCTTTCACCTCTCCTCCGGTTGCGGATACGCAGCAGCCGCTATTGTGCCCGGACGCCGGCGTAATTGCGGTACCGGGTCAGATCAAGCGTTTAGTCGGCGCGCGCCTCGCTCGAGCAGGACGCCCGAGACAGGCAGGTTGTTGCTGGGGGGAACAATGCTCGCGGCTCAGAAGCTGGAATCCGTCGCGGATGCAGGCTGCCCGCGAGCATCACATGGCGCTTAGTTCGGCCGGTTGCCCGCTACCGGAAACGGCCAGGCCGCCGGTGCAGAAACTGGCTTAGGCGCCGCCGGGGCTGCCGCGGGGGCGGGTTTCGCCGACTTTTTCGCGGCCTTCTTCTTCGCCGGCTTCTTCTTCGCCGACTTCTTCTTCGCCGCCTTCTTGGCCGGCTTCTTCGCCGCTTTCTTCGCCGCCTTCTTGGCCGGCTTCTTCGCCGCCTTCTTGGCCGGCTTCTTGGCCTTCTTCGCCGTCTTCTTCGCCGCCTTCTTGGCCGGCTTCTTCGCCGCTTTCTTCGCCGCCTTCTTGGCCGGCTTTCTGGCCTTCTTCGCCGCCTTCTTGGCCGGCTTCTTGGCCTTCTTCACTGCCTTTTTAGCGACTTTCTTGACGGCTTTTTTGGCCTTCGTCGCCTTCTTCGCGACTTTCTTGGCGGCCTTCTTGGCCGGCGACTTCTTCTTTGCAGCTTTCTTCTTCATTGCCATTGCAAGTACCTCCTAAACAAGGTTGGAAAGAACACGGCGCCCGATGACAAAAGCATCGAATCGCCGACTGACGGCAGGTCCGCGGGGCGCAGAAAACGCCCTGCGCGACCTGTCGGGCAGTTCGGGAAGCTGCGGAAAACAAAGAGTTTTTCCGGCAGCGGAAAGCAGGAAAACAGAGTTCTTGCCGCGCCTCCGAAGGAGGCCGGCGAATCCGGCAGAACGCCGGGAAATATGAGGGGAGAACAACCTTCGACTGGGATCCATTACCCCCAGCCATTCACGCCTTCTGGTTCGCAGTCGGCGCAGGATTTAACTTTCAATGAAGGTCCGTCTCGTCGTTTACCCATCAAGTCCCTACAAATGCGCAATCTTCAGTGGTGCCGAACGCGCGTGTTGCAAACAATGTGCCTGTACCGCAAATACCGCCGTATTTTCTTGCGGCGGCGTCGATCGACCGGGCCTCATTCCCACGACAGCGCCCCGCCGGTCTGGTACTCGGTGACCCGCGTCTCGAAGAAGTTCTTCTCCTTCTTCAGGTCGATCATTTCCGACATCCAGGGAAAGGGATTCGTCGCCCCCGGAAACTGCGGATCCAGACCGATCTGCTGGCAGCGACGGTTCGCCACGAAGCGCAGGTACTCCTTGAACATCGGCGCATTCAGGCCCAGCACCCCGCGCGGCATCGTGTCCTCCGCATAGCGGTACTCCAGTTCTACGCCGCGCCGGATGAGTCCCTGGATTTCCTCCCGGAACTGCGCCGTCCACAGGTGCGGATTCTCCATCTTGATCTGGTTGATGAGGTCGATGCCGAAATTGCAGTGCATCGACTCGTCGCGCAGGATGTACTGGTACTGCTCGGCCGCCCCGGTCATCTTGTTCTGCCGTCCGAGAGCGAGGATCTGGGCGAAGCCGACGTAGAAAAACAGTCCTTCCATGATGCAGGCGAACACGATCAGGCTCTTCAGCAGCTTCTGATCGTTCTCCGGCGTGCCGGTACGGAACGACGGGTCGGTCAGCGTCTCGATGAACGGGATCAGGAACTCGTCCTTGTCGCGGATGCTGGTCACTTCGTGGTAGGCGTTGAAGATCTCGCCTTCATCGAGCCCCAGGCTCTCCACGATGTACTGGTAGGCGTGAGTATGGATGGCCTCTTCGAACGCCTGGCGCAGCAGGTACTGGCGGCATTCGGGTGCCGTGATATGCCGGTAGGTGCCCAGCACAATGTTGTTTGCCGCCAACGAATCAGCCGTGACGAAGAAGCCGAGGTTGCGCTTCACGATCAGCCGTTCATCCTCGGTCAGACCATTGGGATCCTTCCACGTAGCGATGTCCCGGCTCATGTTGATTTCCTGGGGCATCCAGTGGTTTGCGCAGCCGGCGAGGTATTTGTCCCAGGCCCACTTGTACTTGAAGGGCACCAGCTGATTGACGTCCGCCTGGCCATTGATGACCCGCTTGTCCTCGATGCGGACGCGCCGATAGGCGGAAGCGGGTTGCGCGGCACCCGAAGGTGCGCGCGAGGAAGGAACGTTCTGCGCACGGCCTGCAGCACCGGAGGCGCCGGCCGTGCTGGTGATCTGATCTTCAAACTGCAGCATCTGTTCGTTCCTTTATAAATGTTATCGGTGGAGTGTCAAGTATTTCTTTAAGTTTCGTGCGGAAGACGGTGTCTTCTCAGCGCTTCGCGTTGCCATCACGCGGGCGCTCCGGTCTACCCTGCACACCGCCTGCGCGCGAGGCGGCGCGCTGCAGATGAAAGGCAACGCGGCGACGTCCGGAGACCCGAATCTGCCGCAGCGATTTCACTGGCAGGCCTCGCACTCGGGATTGTCGATCGAGCAGAAGCGCGCATCGCTGTCGGCAACCGGCGTAGTCGCGGCCGCGAACGATGAGCCCATGACGCCGCCATCGGCCGGCACGGCATTCAGCTGACCGCCGTGCACGGTGGACTTTTCTGCGGAGGTAGCCCCCAGGGTGCGCAGGTAATAGGTGGTCTTGAGACCCCGCCGCCAGGCCAGCCTGTAGATGTCGTCGAGTTTCTTCCCGGAGGCGCCGGCCATGTAGATGTTGAGCGACTGGGCCTGGTCGATCCACTTCTGGCGCCGCGCCCCGCACTCGACCAGCCACGCCGGATCGATCTCGAAGGCTGTGGCGTACAGGTGGCGCAGGTCGGCCGGGATGCGGTCGATCTTGGCCAGCGACCCGTCGAAATACTTGAGGTCAGCAATCATGACCTCGTCCCAGATATTGAGCTTCTTCAGATCCTCGACGAGGTACTCGTTGGCGACGGTGAACTCACCCGACAGATTGGATTTGACGTACAGGTTCTGGTAGGTGGGCTCAATCGAGGCGGATACGCCCACGATGTTGGCAATGGTGGCCGTCGGTGCGATCGCTAGGCAGTTCGAATTGCGCATGCCGAAGCGGCGGATGCGTCCGCGCAGCGCCTCCCAGTCCAAGGCGGCGGCCATATCGACCTCGACATGGCCGCCGCGCTCCTCGGCCAGCAGGCCGAGCGTGTCCTGCGGCAGGATGCCGCGCGACCACAACGAGCCGTCAAAGGTGGAATAGCGCCCGCGCTCCTCGGCCAGCTCGGTCGAGGCCCAGTAGGCGTGGTAGCACACCGCCTCCATGGAGCGGTCCGCGAACTCGACCGCCTGCTGCGACGCGTACGGCACCCGCATCTCGTGCAGGCAGTCCTGAAAGCCCATGATGCCCAGCCCGACCGGCCGGTGCTTGAAGTTGGAATTGCGCGCCTTGTTCACCGCGTAATAGTTGATGTCGATGACGTTATCGAGCATCCGCATCGCGGTCGAGACGGTCTGCTTCAGCTTTTCGAGGTCGAGCTGGCCGTCCTTCATGTGGGCCACCAGGTTGACCGACCCAAGGTTGCAGACCGCGATCTCGCTGTCGGAGGTGTTGAGCGTGATCTCGGTGCACAGGTTCGAGCTGTGCACCACGCCGACATGCCTCTGCGGGCTGCGGATGTTGCACGGGTCCTTGAACGTGATCCAGGGATGGCCGGTCTCGAACAGCATGGTCAGCATCTTGCGCCACAGCTGCAGGGCCGGAATTTTCTTGTAGAGCTTGAGTTCGCCGCGGGCGGCCTTCTGCTCGTAGGCGGTGTAGGCCTGCTCAAAGGCCTTCCCGTACTTGTCGTGCAGGTCGGGCACGTCCGAGGGCGAGAACAGCGTCCACTCCCCGGCCTCCGTCACCCGTTTCATGAACAGGTCCGGAATCCAGTTGGCGGTGTTCATGTCGTGCGTGCGGCGCCGGTCGTCGCCGGTGTTCTTGCGCAACTCCAAGAACTCTTCGATGTCGAGGTGCCAGGTCTCGAGGTAGGCGCACACCGCGCCCTTGCGCTTGCCCCCCTGGTTCACCGCCACCGCGGTGTCGTTGACGACCTTGAGGAAGGGCACCACCCCTTGGGATTTGCCGTTGGTGCCCTTGATGTGAGAGCCAAGCGCCCTGACCTGGGTCCAGTCGTTGCCGAGGCCGCCGGCGAACTTCGACAGCAGCGCGTTTTCCTTGATCGCCTCGTAGATGCCGTCGAGATCGTCCGACACGGTGGTGAGGTAGCAGCTGGACAGCTGCGAGCGCACCGTCCCGGAGTTGAACAGGGTTGGCGTCGAGCTCATGAAGTCGAAGCTCGACAGTACGTTGTAGAACTCGATCGCCCGCGGCTCGCGCTCGACATCGTTGAACGAACGCCCCCTCGCCCCACGCATGCAGAAGCGCCGGAGACACTCGCTGCGGCGACCCGCGAGAGG
>CALJLA010000080.1 GCA_937983055.1 uncultured Pseudomonadota bacterium | reverse complement strand
CTTCCTTCGTCGCGTGTGTTCGGCGCTTGCGCGCGCGCGCGGTCTTGGGGGGCGCGGGCGTGGTTCCCAATCTTCCTTCCTCGGCCTACGCGCCCCTGGGCGTGTCGGATGCCGGGGCGCTGGACCGGTCCCGCCACTGCGCCGGGCAACTGGCTGCAGCCGATCTCGCGTCCGAAGACACCCGCCGGTTGCTCGTCGAACAAGCCCGGGTCGAAGACGATTACAGCGGGCTCAAACGCGCTGTCGGTCTGTATCCGCTGGTGCAGTTTCCGTTTTCGTTCGGGGTTGAGCAGTGGCATCGGCAAACGCGCGCGGCGTTCGAGGCGGCGGCCGCCGGGGCGCGGCCGGCGCATCCGCTGCGCCGTTACGTGCCGCCGGCCGGCGAGGTTTACGCGCGTGATCAGGTGGCCGCGCTGCTGGCGCGCGCCGATGACTCTGCGCTGGGGGTGCCCGAACTCTCGCCGACGGAGCGCGACCGGCTGTTTCACACTTATGCGCCGGTGATCGAGGTCGAAACCACCGGCGAGTACGATCGCATCGGCCGGCTTCACTGGGCGCAGGCGGCTTACCCCGGGGTCGACGTGTCGCAGCCGCTGATCTACCGCGATCTTGCCTACACCCGCCTGTCCGGGCGCACCCTGGTCCAGCTGGTCTACACCGCCTGGTTCCCGCAACGGCCGGGCGCGCACGCATTCGATCTGCTCGCCGGTCGACTCGACGGCCTGGTCTGGCGCGTGACCCTGGCGCCGGACGGCAGCCCGCTGCTGTTCGATTCGATCCATCCCTGCGGCTGCTATCACCTGTTTTTTCCCACGCCGCGGCTGGAGCCGGTGCCGTCGCCCGGTCCGCTGGTGGAATGGGCGTTTTCGCCGGCCGCGATGCCGGTGCTTGGGGAAGGACAGCGGGTGCGGCTGGCGGTGCGCACGCGCAGCCACTATCTCTACGCGGTAGCCGCCGTCGGGGCGGTGCTGGGCATCGCCTATGACATGGCCGACTACGACGCGCTGCGCAGCCTGCCGCTCGCAGGGGGCGGTTCGCGCAGCGCTTTCGCGCCCGACGGCCTGGTGCCCGGCAGCGGGCGCGGCGAACGCTTCCTGTTCTGGCCGATGGGCATCCGCAGCGCCGGCGCCATGCGCCAGTGGGGCACGCACGCCACCGCGTTTCTCGGGCGCCGCCATTTCGACGATGCCGACCTGATCGAGCGCCGCTTCCGCCTGCTTGAGTGAGCGCTGCCGGCGGCGGTTTGCGCAGTGCAGCGCAAATCGCAGAGATTGCGACGGCGGCCGCCGGTCATTCTTGGTACCATGAAGTCGACTCGAACGGCGTCAGCCGGGCAGTGCAGCAGCGCGAGTCGAAACCCCTTTCGAGAACCGAAATGAGCCGCGCATTCGTAAAAGACGACAACGAAGATCGGCCGAGCGCAGAGTTGCCGGAGCGGCCGATCAGCAACGAGCCGAACTATGTCACCCCTGAGGGTCAGGAGATGCTGCGTGCCCGGGTGGAAGCGTTGTCGTCGGAGCATGCGCGGCTCAAGCAGGCGGCGGAGGAGTTCGACAAGCCGCGGCTTGCCGCAGTCGAGCGGGACCTGCGCTACTTCCAGGCGCGCCTGGAAAGCGCAATCGTGGTCGACGTCGCCAATGAGCCGGACGATGAGGTGCATTTCGGCGCCACCGTCAAGACCGAGGACGAAAACGGCGAGACGCACGTGTTCACCATCGTTGGTGAAGACGAGGCCGATGTAGCCAAGGGCAAGGTAAGCTGGCGCTCGCCGCTGGCCAAGGCGCTGATCGGCGCGAAGGCCGGCGATACCCTCACCTGGAACCGGCCGGCCGGCGCCCTTGCGCTGGAAGTGCTCGAGATCCGCTACCCCGGCGCGCGCAAGGGCGGCAAGGCCTAGCGCAAACGTCCCACGGCGCCGGCGGGTCCGCAGCGAGGAGGCATCGTGAGCGACCTGTCGCGACGAAAAGCCCTGCAGATGCTCGGTGCCGCGGCGGTGCCGG
>CALJLA010000079.1 GCA_937983055.1 uncultured Pseudomonadota bacterium | reverse complement strand
CGGCGGCGCAGCCGACGGTCGCCGCAGGCGGGGCTGCGCCGGGGCCGCGCGCGGAAGCGGCCGACGGCGGCGCCATCCTGCTCGAGGCGAGCGGGGTGTCGAAATCCTTCGGCGGGCTGCGCGCGGTGCGCGATGTGAGCCTGCAGGTCAGGCGCGGCGAGATCCTCGGCATCATCGGGCCCAAGGGCGCCGGCAAGACCACGCTCTTCAACGTGTTGAACGGGTTTCTCCGGCCCGACGCCGGCAGCCTTCGCTTCGAGGGCCGCGATGTCACTGGCGCCCGGCCCTACGACCTGTGCGCCGCCGGCGTGGGCCGCACGTTCCAGATCGTGCGGCCGTTCCGGCGGATGACGGTGCTCGACAACGTGATGGTCGGCGCCTTTGTGCGCAGCGCGTCGGACGCGGCTGCGCGTGAGGCCGCGCTCGAGGCGCTGGCTGCGGTTGGCCTGTCGGCGGATGCCGGCCGCCTCGCCGACGGCCTGACCAATCGTCAACAGCGGCTGCTGGAGCTTGCGCGTGCGCTCGCCGGGTGCCCGAAGCTGCTGCTGCTGGACGAAACGCTGGCCGGCCTGGGCAGCGTCGAAGTCGAGGAACTGATCGACGTGGTGCGGCGCCTGTCCGCGCGCGGCATCACCATCGTGATCATCGAGCACACGATGCAGGCGATGGTGCGGCTGGTGGACCGCTTCGTCGTGCTGGACGACGGTGCGGTGCTGGCGCAGGGGCAGCCCGCGGCGATCACGCAGCATCCCGCGGTGATCGACGCCTATCTCGGGCGCAAGTGGAGGGCGGCGAATGCTTGAGATCGCCGCGCTGACGGCCGGCTATGGCGGCGTGCCGGCGCTGGCCGGCGTGGACCTGCGCGTGGGCGCCGGCGAGTTCGTCGCCATCGTCGGGCCGAACGGCGCCGGCAAGACCACGCTGTTCAAGACCATCTCCGGCGTCGTCGCGGCCGGTGCCGGCGCCATCCGGTTCGACGGCCGCGACCTGCTGGCTGTGCCGCCGGCGCAGCGCGCGCATCTCGGCATCGCCCATGTGCCGGAAGGGCGCCAGGTGTTTGCCTCGCTGACGGTGCGCGAGAACCTGGAAATGGGGGCCTATACTGCGGCGGGACGCCGCGACTGGCCGGCCAACCTGGAAAAAATCCATGCTTGGTTTCCGGTGCTGGCAGAGCGTGCGGCTTCGCCCGCCGGCGCGCTGTCCGGCGGCCAGCAGCAGATGCTGGCGATCGCCCGCGGGCTTGCGTCCTCGCCGAAGCTGCTGATGCTGGATGAGCCGTCGATGGGGCTGGCGCCGGCGATCGCCGACGAGATCTTCGAGCGCATCGTGTCGATCCATGCGCAGGCGGGGCCCACCGTGCTGCTGGTGGAGCAGCGGGTGGCCGAGGCGCTGCACTACGCAAGCCGCGGCTACGTGATGGAAGGCGGCCGCGTGGTGCTCGAAGGCGCGCACGATGAACTGATCAGCAACGACCGGATACGCCAGGCGTATCTGGGCATGTAGCGCGGCCGCAGGGCCGCGAAACGCAAAGCGCGCGAGGAGGGGTCATGAAGAGATTGCTGTCGATGGTGCTGCTGCTGCCGCTGCTGTGCGCGCAGGCGCTGGCGAAAGAAGTGGAAGTCGGCCTGATCGCGCCGATGTCGGGGCCCTGGGCGCGGCAGGGCGAGGTCATGAAGCTGGCCGCCGACATGGCGATCGGCCGGATCAACGCCCAGGGCGGCATCAAATCGCTGGGCGGCGCGAAACTGAAGCTGGTGGTGTTCGACACGGGCGACAGCGTGGAAAAAGCGAAGAACGCCGCGCAGCGCATGGTCGCCGAGTCGCCGAAGCTGGTGGTGGCGACCGGCGCCTACCTGAGTTCCTTCACGCTGGCGGTGACCGAAGTGACCGAGCGCGCCGAGCTGCCGGTGGTGACGTTTTCGTATTCCGACCTGATTACCGCGCGCGGCTTCAGGTACGTGTTCCAGACCTCGGCCACCGGCGACCAGCAGGCGGAAGGCTCGCTGCCGGCGCTGATGGCGATGGCCGAGAAGGCCACCGGCAAGCGGCCGAAGACGGTGGGCATCGTGATGGACAACACCGCCGCATCGGTCGCCTTCGTCAAGCCGATCAAGGATCACCAGCTCAAGAAGCTCGGCCTGAAGCTGGTGGTGGACGAGGTGTTCACGCCGCCGCTGGCGAATGCCACCCCGCTGATCCAGCGGGTGCGCTCGGCGCGGCCGGACGTGCTGCTGCTGCTGCCCACCGCGATCTCCGACGCCAAGCTGCTTCTGGAGAAGATGAACGAATTCGGCCTCGGCCGCGGGCGGGTGCCGACAGTGTCCAACGGCGCCGCGATCCTCGACCCGGATCTGCGCGGCAACATGAATGTCGAGCAGCTCGAAGGCGTGATGTCGGTGGTGGCCGACTGGACTACCCGCGCCCAGGGCAACTTCGTGGACGACGTGCGCGAGGCAACCGGCCAGCCCTGGCCGACCCAGCATTTCGTCACCACCTACGGCGACATGTGGATTTTCAAGGCGGCGCTGGAGAAAGCCGGCAAGGCCGACCGCAAGGCGGTCGCCAGGGCGCTGCGCGAGATGGACCTGAAGGACGGCGCGGCCAACTTCTTTCCCGGCGGGCGGGTCAAGTTCGACGCCAGCGGCCGGCGCGTCGGTGCCAGCCTGCTGATCGTGCAGTGGCAGAACGGCGTTCCGGTCACCGTCTATCCCGCTCAGGACGCGGTGGCCAAGCCGCTATGGCCGTCGAGGTAGCATTTCTGGCGAAACACTTACCACAGAGACACAAAGTAAGGAAGAATGAAAACTTCTGATAAACGGTTCTTGCTTTCAGATTCGGAGTTCCGCTTTTCTCTGTGCCTCTGTGTCTCTGTGGTGAGAACGGCTTCTTTCTAATTCAACCAGGAGACAAGCAATGAACGACGATCTATTTGAGACCGGACTCGCGATCCGCAAGTCGGTGCTGGGCAAGGAGTTCGTGGAAAAGTCGATCGCCTCGGCCGATGATTTCAACATGCCGATGCAGCGCCTCACCACCGAATACTGCTGGGGCGCGGTGTGGGGGCGCGACGGCCTGCCGAAGAAAACCCGCAGCATGCTCAACATCGCGATGCTGTGCGCGCTGAACCGCCCGCACGAGCTGAAGATGCACCTGGGCGGCGCCCTCAGGAACGGCGTCAGCAAGGACGAGATCCGGGAGATCCTGCTGCAGGTGGCGATCTACTGCGGCATCCCGGCCGGAGTTGACGCGTTCCGGGTTGCGCGCGAGACCTTCGCCGAGCTGGAAAAGTCGGGGCTTAAGTAAGCGACGGCGCCCACTGCGGCGCGGGAGGAAAGGGCGATGAGCGACAGCACCTGGGAAGTCCACGCCATCAAGTACGCGCGGCTGATGCGCCGGTCGCCGGATAACTTCATCGGCGGCGATACGCACGATGTCGAGATGCCGCTGTTCTATTACGTGTGGACGATCTCGAACGGCGCGCGCACGATCGTGGTGGATACCGGGTTCAACGAGGCGATGGCAAAGAAACGCGGCCGGCAGATCGTGAAGCCGGTGGAGGAAGGCGTTCGCGCGCTGGGCATCGACCCGGAAAAGGTCGAAGACGTGGTGGTCACCCACATGCACTACGACCACGCCGGCAACCTGCCGCTGTTTCCGCGCGCCCGCTATCACCTGCAGGACCGCGAAATGGCGTTCGCCACCGGCCGTTGCATGTGCCACGACATCCTGCGCCATGGCTACGAGGCGGACGACGTGGCGCAGATGGTGCGCTGCGTGTTCGATCAGCGCGTCGAGTTCCACGACGGCGCCGCCGAGATCGCGCCGGGCATCGAGCTGCATCACATCGGCGGGCACACCAACGGGTTGCAGTCGGTGCGGGTGCGCACCCGCCGCGGCTGGGTGATGCTGGCAAGCGACGCGAGCCACTTCTACGCGCACCTGGAGCAGAACCGGGCGTTTCCGATCGTCTACAACGTCGGCGAACTGATGGAGGGCTATCGCAGACTGCGCCGGCTGGCGACATCCGAGCGGCACATCGTGCCCGGCCACGATCCGCTGGTGATGGACCGTTACCCGCCTGCGCGGGAAAATACGCGCGGATGGATCGCGCGTCTTGACGCAGATCCGAAGCCGTGACCTCGTAATGCAGCTTCGGAGAGCCCGCCCTACCAGAGTCTCAATTTGAATTGCACGGCCACTGCGCCGTCGACGTGATTCTGAATCGTCGGGATCACGGTGAAATTAAGGCCGACGCGCTTGTACTCCACGCTCACGCCGGGAAGGACGACGGGAAACCAGCCGCCGTTGTTCACCCGCGGATAGCCATCGAGGGCGAGAAGCGCCAGCCCGGCAGCAATGTTGACGCCCGCCAAGTCGGTTCGCAGCGGCCGCCACAGATAGCCAGCGTAGTAGGTTCGCTCAAATTCGCTGTTGATGAAAGTGCCGCCGAGCACGGCGTGCCGGTCGCTAAATGCGGCTTCTACGCCCCAGCCGGTATTGTCTTCCCGGCGCTTGATGTCGCGGTCGAAGTGGTAAGAATAGAATCCTGATGTGATCCAGATGTCTGGATACTGACTTTCGGCCTGCGCATCCGGAACAAGCAAGCAGAGGACAGCCAGCGCCAGCGACTTTTTGATTTCTTTTGGCATACTTTTCTTGGTACGTGTATGTTGTTGTCAATTGCTAGGTTAGCGGATTCCACTGACCTTCGGATACCAAAACGTCTACCTGCTTGCGCACGAACCCGATGAGGGCACGCGCCGCTTGCGTCACTGGGCGCTGGGTGGAGGTGGCGACCACCAGCGAGCGGGTCATTTTCGGCGCGACGATCGACCACTTGCGGATGCGCCCGGTTTCGATCAGGTTGTGCACGCAGGAATACGACAAGATAGTGTAGCCGACGCCTCTCTCGACCAGGCCAAGCGTCGAGGGCATGGCGTCGATCTCAACCTGGACGTTTGGAGCCACTCCGGCCTTTGCCAGGCAGTCATCGACCAGCACGCGCAAGCCATGGGGCCTGCTGGGCAGGATCAGCGGGATCTCGGCAAGCATCGACGCCTTCACCGCGTCATTGCCGGCACCCGCCGGATCTTCTGTCGGCCCCAGCAAGAATAACTCGTCAGTCACCAGGGGTTCGGCGACCAGGGTGCTGGTGCGCGGCGCGTTATAGAGCACCGCCACATCGATGCGTCCGGTGGTAAGCCATTCCAGAACGTGGCCGCTGAATCCTTCCATCACGCCCAGCGATACCTGCGGAAACTCGGCTCTGAATCGCTGAACAATTGGCGTGGTAAGCACCGAGCCGACCGAGGGTGGCATGCCAATGGTGACCTTGCCGGTGGGCGTTGAGCCAAGCGCGGCGATAGCGCGCTTGGCGCCGGCGGTGGTCTCCAGCACGCCACGCGCATGCTGCTCCAGCAGCTTGCCGGCCTCGGTCAGCACGATGCCGCGGCCAGTGCGGTAATACAGGTCCGTGCCGAGTTCGTGTTCCAACGCTCGCATCTGACGGCTGAGCACCGGCTGGGTAACCGAAAGCCGCAGCGCCGCGCGCGAGAATGCGCCGGTTTCGGCGATGGCGACGAAGTACTCGAGCTGGCGCAGTTCCATCAGGCGCGGCATTCTACTCTCGAACGGTGCAGACTCGGGCAGCGACCCGACTGCGCCACGGGGCTTACGAGCGGCGGGGACGGGCCGCGCACCCGACGAGCTGCTCGACGCCTGCGGGCAGTCCGGCGGTGCCGGCGAAGGCCGGCAGACCTCCGGTTGCGAAAAAACATGCGGTGCCAGCGGTCCGGTGCGATCCGGGGTCTATAAAGCACTGGGCGGATTTCGTTTTCAGGGCTCGCAAGCTATGAAGTATAGGTTTGACCCCGGCTTGCCCGACCCCGACGCGCCCACTGCCAGTAAGCAAGAATAAACGTCACGACGCCGGCTTCGTCGGCGGCCCAGTCCCAAAGCGAGGCATCGCGCCCTGGCGTGAGCGACTGGTACCATTCGTCGGCGGCGCCGATCACCGGCACCAGGACCAGCGGAAGCCACAGCCAGCGCAGCCCGACTGCGTGCGCGATCAGCGCCGCCATCGATCCGTAATAGATGAAATGCGCCATCTTGTCCCAGGGCGGTGGAAACAGCGGCGTCTGCACCACTGTTTCGGTGCCCACGAACGGCGCGACCGCCATTGCCGCAGCGGCGCCGGCGCAGACGATGCGAACCAAGTCTGCCAACGGCATCGACATCTCCTCCTGAAAATACAGGACATGCGATTCTCGCAGATGTTCACCGAGGCGTGCGGGTGGACGCCACATCCATTGGCCGCGGAGGCGCGCGATTATCCAGTCGATGGGCGGGCAAGCGGGCTGACGGCAACTCGAAAGGCTGGCCCCGCGTGGTCCCGGCTGAGTTCAGAGATCCAGGTCCACCCACGCCGGGTCGTGATCGCTGCCGTCGCCGCCGTGCCTGGTTCGTCGGTCGATGGTTGCATTGCCGAAGCGACCATCCAGTGCCTGGCTGACCCATATCTGATCGTACAGCTGGTACTCGGGCGGCTCGGGGCCGGCCGGATTGAAGCGGTGCGTCCACGCAGGTGACTGCGGCCCGGGGCCTTGCCCGTTTGCTTCCTGCTTGGGCGGGCGCGTCTCAACGGAATTCTCCAGGGCATTGATCAGCGCCTGACCGTCTGCCGTCAGCATGGGCCGAAGAAACTCGGAGTCCGGGGGATCGTTCATGTCGCCGGCAAGCACGTACCGGCTGTTCGGCCGTTCCATCCGCGTGAGTATTCTCGAGATGGTCTCGGCCTGCCTGCGCCGTCGGTTGTTCGCATCGATGGCGCCCTGAACGGAGTCGATCCCGTAGGGCACGTAATGGCTCTTCAGGTGGGTGTTGTAGAGCATGAAGAGCTTCCTGCCGCTTCGGTCGAGGATTTCCACCTGGAGGAGATCCCTGCTGAATACGCGGCGGTCCGGATCGTCCTCGTGGGTGGCGGCCTGGTGAGAAACGATGATTCCGATCGGCCACTTGGACAGAACGCCGACATCGATCAGGCGCTGGTCGTTGCCTTCGATCAGCACGGCGTGCGGATAGAGGTTGTGCAATCGGTCTCTGTTGAACTGCCTGAGGATCTCGATGTGCTCCACTTCCTGAACGGCAAGCACGTCGGCGTTGACGACATCCCGAATGCGCCGTGCGATTTCGTTGGTCTCGTTTTCGTCCTTCGCGCGAACGAGGCGGCCCATGAAGGTGCGGGCTTTTACCTGGTGCTGCCCGAACGTGAGGGTGATGCCTCCCTCATCGCCCGGCGGAGCACGGTCGATCTGCGCCTGGAAGTTGAATCGGGAGAAAAGATTATTGAGGTTGAAAGTTCCGACGCGGATGGTCATGAACTGTTCTCCTTCAGCCGGGCAGGAAGGGAAAGTCTCATCCCGTGCCGCAACGCGGCCCGATCGTGGCGCGTCACTCCCTGGTGAGGCACATCTATTGTGCGATTGTCACCGGGCGCGCGCAATCGACCCGTGATCGGGTCGAGCGCGGCGAACTGAAGGCAGTCCAATAACCACTCTTCTGTGGAGTCAATATCGTATCCCGCGCGAGCATGCGCAGGCGCGAGCGGTCGCGGCCTTCCGGATCCCGGTCTTCGAGCCGGTTGGCACGCGCCAAAACAAGAAAGCCCGCTTTCGCGGGCTCCTTGTGAACGCTTCGAGACCGGCGAAGTCGCTCAGTCGTGCTTCTTCCAGCCTTTCTTCTTGCCGC
Organism: uncultured Pseudomonadota bacterium; assembly: GCA_937983055.1. Classification (GTDB taxonomy): domain Bacteria; phylum Pseudomonadota; class Gammaproteobacteria; order Burkholderiales; family Eutrophovitaceae; genus CALJLA01. The sequence goes on along the minus strand of CALJLA010000079.1, from coordinate 20,885 downwards.
GGCTGTGGCCGGGCGGATGACGGTGGTCGTCGTCCTCGATGATCACGACTTTCTCTTTCACGATGACGCGCTCGGTGGTCCTGGTCGGGCTCGAGCCGATCGCCGCGCCGGCGGCGCCGCCGATGGCCCCGCCGATGATTGCGCCGTCGCGCCCGCCGATTTCCGAACCGATTGCCGCGCCGGCACCGCCGCCGATGGCGCCACCTATCACCGCGCCGGCGTCGGCGGCCATCGCCGATTCGGAGAACCCGAGTGCCGCAATCAGGATCGCCTGTCTGAACATCTTCATTGCTGTTCCTTTCTGTGTGAATTCAGCACCCCGCGCCGGCGCAAGAGCTGTGCCACTGGCATGCCGAGGGCGGGGCGGCGATTAAGCCCTTGTTGGAGCGTGCGGGAAGGGTGTCGCCCGCCAGCGACAGCGGCTGCCGGTGGGCGCCGGTTTGACGGCGGACGGCAGTTCGGCGGACGCCGCCGGCTCGCACCCGGCGCCTGCGTTGTGTGAAGCGCGACGCGACTTTCGTTGACGCGGATTCCGCTCGCGCTCTAACATCGGCCGCGATTCGCTACCGGAGGACAACGCGTGAACGAGAATTGGCAGTGGGTGGTGCGCTATGCAGCGGTCATTCTGATCGCGGTGGTGCTTGCGGCCGTGCTGGGCAGCATGGGTCTTTTCGAGACGACGACCGTCGGTCGCAAGCTGAGCGCGGCGAACATCGTGCGCTTTCTCGGCTATGGCGGCGCGCTGGCGGTGTTCTGGCTGCTGGGCCGGCGTGCGGTCGACACGCTGGCGGCCCAGGGCGGGCGCTGGTCTTTCCTGGGCACGCTCATCCTGCCGTTCGTGACGCTGATCGTCGTGGCGCTTGCGCACAACGTCGGGCTGCTGGTGCTGCGGCCGTTTTTCGATGCCGATCTGCGCAACCTGTACAACTGGCTGTTCATCGCCGGCATCGTCGGCTCCGCCGGCTGGCTGATCGTCGCGCTGTTCAACCAGTCCAACACCCTGACCACCGCGGTGACCTCCGCCGCCCGGCGAGAAGAGCCTTCCTGGCAGAAAACCTGCGCGAGCTGCGGCACTCAGGCCGCCCCCGGCGCGAAATTCTGCGCCCAGTGCGGAGCTCCCATCCCCGGCTGACCCTTCACACCGGGGTCAGGCCTATACTTTATAGCTCACCGGGTGAGCCCCCCGGCCGCTGCCGCCGCGCAAGGCGGCGCGGCAGCGCAATGCCGCCATGTTCCCCGCGGGCAGTGGGCCGCGGCAGTCGCGGCGTCGTAGACTGGCGCCTTTTGAGCCTGCGGCACGCCGGGCGCGTGCTGCACAGCCATGGACCGCAGCGAACGCTTCTATCGCATCGACCGGCTGCTGCGCGAGCACCGGGTCGTCGGCCTCGAACGGTTTCTCGATGAGCTGTCGGTATCGCGCGCGACGTTCAAGCGGGACCTGGAATACATGCGCGACCGGCTGCACGCACCGATCGAGTGGGATCGCGAGGCGGGCGGCTACCGCCTGGTCGAGGAGCCCGCCGGATTGCCCGGATACGAGCTGCCGGGGCTTTGGTTCAATGCCTCCGAGGTCCTCGCACTGCTCACCATGGAGCGATTGCTGGAGGAGATCGAACCAGGCATTCTCGGCCACCGCCTCGAGCCGCTGAAGGCCAGGCTTTCCGCGCTGCTCGATGCCACCGACCACTCGGCGGGCGAGGTGCGCGAGCGCATCCGCATACTGCGCGCGGCCTCGCGCAAGCAGAAGATCCGCTTCTTCGAAGCGGTCGCGCTGGCGCTGATGCAGCGCCGCCGCCTGCATCTGGATTATTTCGTGCGTACGCGAGGCGAACTGACGCATCGAGACGTGTCGCCGCAGCGCCTGGTGCACTACCGCGACAACTGGTACCTGGATGCGTGGTGCCATTCGGTGGAGGCGGTGCGCAGCTTTGCGCTGGACGCGGTGGAGCATGCCGAGGTGCTGGAATCGGCGGCGCTGGAGGTGCCGGCCGCCGAACTCGACCGGGTGCTCGGGGCCGGCTATGGCATCTTCTCCGGCGCGCAGGTGAAGTGGGCCACGCTGCGTTTCACCGCGGCGCGTGCCCGCTGGGTCGCGAGCGAGTCCTGGCATCCGCAGCAGCGCGCGCGCTTCGACGAGCAGGGCCGCTACGTTCTGGAGGTGCCTTACAGCCAGGACCCGGAACTGCTGATGGACATTCTCAAGTTCGGTCCCGACGTCGAAGTGCTGGAGCCTGCCGATTTGCGGCGCAGGGTGGCCGAAGCCCTCGCTGCTGCCGCCGCGAACTACCGCGACTGAGCCTTTCGCGGCTTGCGGCGGCCTCCGGATGCAGGGCCGCCATGCCCCGGATCTGCGCCGACGGTGGCGCCTGCGCAGCAAGCCCCCGAAATTCATGGCCTTGCCTCGAGGCCGCGACCCGTTTGCGTTCGCGCCGGCAGACGTTGGCTGCGGGCAGGTTTCTTGCGGTAGTCAGGATGAGCCTGCCGGTTACGGCGGCGTCCGGTGGTGCGAGTGCATCGGCGAGGAGCGGTGACCGGGTTCACGGTCTTTTGCTTCCACCGGAGGTGGACCATGCGTAAAGCATCTGCAGTTCGCGGCGCCCTGGTCGTCGCGTCGGCGTGCCTGTTCCTCGGTTCGAGCAACCCGGCGTCGGCCGATACCGGCGGTGCCTACGGTTTTCCCGCCGCCGCCCAGGAGATCACCCAGCTTTTCTGGCTGGCCGAAACCGCGAGCGCCTGCGGCTGGGCCACCCGCGAGGAAACCGAGCGCTTCGAGTTGTTCGCGGTGCGCTTTTTGTCAGCTCATCTCGAAGGCAACAACCGGCTCGCGTTCGTGGCCATGGCGGGCGACCAGGACTATTTCGCCCGGGTCAGGCGGGTGGCGCTGGACAGCGCCGGCGAAAGCTGCGCGATGGCGCGCTGGCAGGACGGCTGGTACACCTTCAAGGCCGCGGCCGACGAGAACGAATATCGCTACTGAGAAGCCGTGCGATTGCGGACGATCGATCATGGGCTGACGCGGCCGTGCCGGTCGCGCGGGCAGGCATCCGGGGCGGCGCATGGCCGCTTCCATATCTGTCCATTGCGATGCGGTCTCCGCCGGTGGCTCATCTGGTGAGCCAGTAGCTGCCGCAGACTGCCTCCAGGTCATCGAAAAGGAGGCGGTCATGGGTGAAATCGTCAGCCCGGCGCTGGCAAGGCTGCGGGCGCTGGGCGTTCTGAACGCAATCGACGCCGGCGCGGCGGCCGGCCTGTCCGGCGCCATCCGGCCGGCAGCGCCGCAGCGGGCGGCACACGCCGACGCGCGCACTTATCGCGGCAGCGTGCGCGACATCGCCGCGCTGCTGCCGGACTTCGAGCGTCGTCCGTTCGCCGAGGCGGGCGCACGGGCGGTGTCGGCCCATCCGCACCTGGATGTGGTGCTGCGCCGCGCCGGCCCGGGCGTCGGCCTGCTCGACCAGCCGGTCGGCGTGGTCACCCGCCGCCACCAGCTGGTGCCGCACGCCCGGGTGATCCAGGCGGTCGAGCGCGCACTGAGCGTGCTGCGCGCCGATCCTGCCGCTGCGCCGGCGACATTGTCGCTGGCGGACTTCGGCGCGCACATGATGCTGACGGTGGACCTGCCGGCGCGCCATGCATTCGATCCCGGCGACGTAGGAGCACTCGGCCTGCGTCTGCTCTGCAGCAATGCTGTGCATGGCGGCGGCCTGCGCCTGTTGCTCGCCTGGCACCGCCGCGTGTCGGACACGCTGATCTCGGTCGGCACTTCGCGGCTGGAATACCGACTGGCGCATCGGCTGCCGGCGCGCGTCGCCGACATCGTGCCGGGCGTGCAGTCGGGGGTGGAACGCGCGCTGGCCGAACGCGCGAGCCTGGCCGACTGGTGCGGGCGGCTCATCGGCCGTGAGGCGCTGAAAGCGTGGGCGGACGGCTCGGTGCGACGCATGTGGGGGCCGCGCGCCGCGGCGCGGGTGTTTCACATCTGCATGACCGGCTGGGATGCCGAGCCGGCGTTCGGCGCGGAGCGCAGCGCACCGTCGCGGCGCACGATGCGGGCGGTCGACCCGGTGCCGGGCGCGCCGGCGTGCGCGGAGTCGGCATGGCATGCGCTGCTGGCGCTGGCCTGGGTGGCGCGCGATGCGCGCAATCCGCAGGAGCAGATGGACCGGCTGGTGGAGACCGCGGTGCTGATGCGAGCGCTGCTGCGCGGCGGCGCGCAATGAGCGCCGCCGTTCTGCACGCGCGCGAACCGGGTGCGGCCTACACCGTTGGCCTGGATTTCGCCCGCAGCGTGCATCTGTACCGCCTTTACCAGTCACGCACCTACGAAGGGGCGGTGCTCGGGCGCGGCGGCCGCGAGGCGGATCGCCGGCTGATCGAGCGCGCCTTTGCCTTCGCGCGCCAGCATCTGCGTTTTCGCGGCACGCCGCAGCTGGTGCCGGGCCGGACCGCCGCGCCGGGTGCGGACCGCCTGCCGGATATTCTGTGCATCGGTGAATTCGTCTGGGGGCGTCCGGTGCACTCGCGCGCGAAGAGCGCGTCGAGCGCAACCCTGGTGTGGTTCCAGGACAGCTTCGCGCCGCCGATCGACCCCGCAGTGCAGGACAATCTGCGCGAGGTGAACTGGGCGGCAATCGCCGAAGACTGGGACTGAAGCCGCGTGCCGGCGGTGCTCAGTCCTGCCGGTTGGGCGGCACCACGCCCAGGCGCTTCATGCGCCGGTAGAGCGTGGCGCGGCACACACCAAGTTCGCGCGCGGAGGCCGAAATTTCCCAATGGTTCCGGCGCAGCACCGCGATCATCCGCTCGCGCCCGTCCGCCCCGGACTCGTCAGCCTGCCCGGCGGGCGTGGCCGGCGCGGCGCCCGCGCTGAACTCCGACGGCAGATCGTGCAGCCCGATGACGCCGTCGGTGTTCACCGCCGCCGCGAAGCGCAGCACCGTTCGCAGCTGTCGGATATTGCCCGGCCAGGCATGCGTCATCAGCGCCGACAGCGTCTCCGGCGCCAGTACCGGCGGCGAAGGACGGTCGGCCGCTTCCTGCGCGAGCAGGCTGCGGATCAGCGCCTCGCGGTCGCCGCGCGCGCGCAGCGGCGGAAGCGACAGCGTCAGTCCGGCCAGGCGGAAGTACAGGTCTTCGCGGAAGGCGCCGTGCGCGACCATCTGCTGCAGATCCTGATGGGTAGCGCACACGACCTGCAGGTCGACCCTTAGCGGCGTGTCGGCGCCGAGGGGCAACACCTCTTTTTCCGCCAGCACCCGCAGCAGGCGTGTCTGCAGGGAGAGCGGCATGTCGCCGATCTCGTCCAGAAACAGCGTGCCGCCGTTGGCTTGCAGCAGCCGCCCGCGCATGCCGCGCGCGCGCGCGCCGGTGAAGGCGCCGTCCTTGTAGCCGAACAGCTCGCTTTCGATCAGCGTTTCCGGGATAGCGGCGCAGTTGACCGCGACAAAGGGCTTGTCGGCGCGCGGGCTGAAGCGGTGCCAGGCGCGTGCGAAGGCCTCCTTGCCGGTGCCGGTTTCGCCCAGCAGCAGCAACGGAATGTCACGCCCGACCACGCGTTTGGCCTGGGCGACATTGCGCAGCATCACCGGATCGCCGCCGGCGAGCCGGTCAAGCTCGCATGCCTCGTTCAGGCTGCGCGTGGGCGCCGCGGCTGCCGCTGCCACGACCTGCGAAGCGGATGCAGGCGAGCGCAGCCGGGCGAAATACGGCCGGGCGTTTACACCGCCCTGAAGCTGCAGCCGCAGGGCGAGCGCGCCGCGCTGCATCAGTTCTTCCACTGGCAGCATGAAGAGATCGGACATGCGCCGGCCGTTGAGGCTGGCGTTGGCGTCGCCGGCCAGCTCGCGACAGGCGCTGCGATTCGCGGCCACCACGGTGCCGTCGTCGTCGAAGGCGACCAGCGATTCGGTCTGCACATCGAGAAACTCGCTGCTGCGGCTGAAAGAGAGCAGCCAGCGGTCTCGCAGCCGGTGCATGAAGTTCGCATTCTCGATCAAGCCCGCAGTGTGCTGCACCAGCTTGAGCACCAGCAGCTGGCTGTCCTTGTCGTCGGGGGAACGCAGGGCCGACGCGTCGAGCACGGCCAGCACGCTGCCGTCGGCGTCGAACACCGGGACCGCAGTGCAGGTCAGGCCGATATTCGGGGCGCGGAAATGCTCGCGCTTGTGCACCACCACCGGCTTGCGGTCCATGATGCAGGTGCCCACGCCGTTGGTGCCTTCTTCGTCTTCCGACCACCAGGACCCCAGATACAGACCGGCCGATTTCAGCTCCTTGTCGAGCGCCGAATCGCCGGCGAAATCGACGGTGACACCCTGGGCGTCGGTGAGCAGGATCACATAGCCGGCGTCGCGCAGATGCTCATGCAGCCGAGCGATGCCGTGGCGCGCGAAGCTGAGAAAGTCTTCCAGCGGGCCGCGATGGTCCTTCAGCGAGCCGGCGGTGAGAATGCGCGGCTTGCTCGCCCGGCCCGGGTCGAGCTTGTGCTGCTCGATCGAGCGCGCCCACGAGCGCGCGATCGTGTCTTCGATGGTCGGCGCCGAATTCATCTTGTCCACCACCGTAGACACGACGAAATTGGCATGCGCGATACCGTCCTTACGCCACATGGATGCCTCCTCCCGGGTGGTCGTTCTGCCGACGACGGTCTTCTTCTTCTGGTATGACGCGGAAATTAGCACAGCACTTCCGCAGTGAACAGAATGTACTGAGACAACTGTCGCGCTGCCGACGATCGTGCAGCCATCGCGATGCGACACCTGTTGCATGGATGCCATCGCATTGACACAGTTGTCCCCTTAGCTTTCGGTGGGTTGCGAGCCCTGGACGGCGATGATGCGCTGCGCCATCGTCGTCTTGCGGGCCGGTTCGCGTTACAGTTGCGCGCTGAGCGATGGTGGCCTGAGCCGGTACGGCAATTGCACCGGCGACGCGCGGGTCGCTTGCCCGGTGCCGGAGCGCCGTCGGTCGGCAAATCAGATTCGGAGAGTGCGGATGAGGCAGTCGTTACATTTAGGCGGTGCCGGCAGGTGGTTGCGGTGCGCCGCCGGCGCGGCGCTGTTGCTGTTTGCGCTGCCGGGTGTGGCCGCGGCGCAGGGCGAAGCGCCTGACGAGCGGCGCCGGTCCGCCGGCGACTTCACCATCGAGCGCTTTGACGAGCATGCGTTCGCGGAACCGGCGCCCGTGCTCACTTACCGCCAGCGCCAGGTGTTCATGCGCGGCCGGGTGCATTTCAACCAGAAATGGGTGCAGTTTCCATCGATTGGCGGGGACTGGGGTTTGGGCCCCACCTTCATTGCCGACCGCTGCTCCGCGTGCCATGTGGGCGGCGGGCGTGGCAAGCCGCCGCAGAAGGCGGACGAGCAGTTGTTTTCGATGCTGGTGCGACTGTCCATCCCCGGCGTGGACGAGCATGGCGCGCCGAAACCGCATCCGCACTACGGCGACCAGATTCAGAACCAGGGACTGATGGGGCAGGATCTCCACGGCACCTATCTTGGCGAGCGGGTGGCGCAGGAAGCCGATGTCTATGTCGACTGGATCGAGACCTTTGCGACTTTCGCCGACGGCGAACGGGTGCCGCTGCGTGCGCCGCGGCTGCGCATCGAACGGCCGATGTTCGGCCCGCTGGGCGACGGGATCATGACATCGCTGCGCCTCGCCCAACCCCTATTCGGCCTGGGGCTGCTCGAGGCGGTGCCCGAAGCGGACCTGCTCGCGATCGCGCAGCGCCAGCAAGCGCTCGGCTACAACGGGCGGCCCAACCGCGTCTGGGACGCAATCGGCAAGAAAATCGCGCTGGGCCGTTTTGGCTGGAAGGCGAACCAGCCCTCCATCCGCCAGCAGATTGCCGCGGCGTTTCACGGCGATCTCGGCGTGACCTCTTCGCTGTTCGACAAGGAGAATTGCCCGCCGGTGCAGACAGACTGCGCGGCGCAGCCGCCCGGCAACCAACCGGAGCTTATCGACGTGAACTGGGACGAGCTGGAATTGTGGACCCAGGCGCTGGCGGTGCCGGCACGGCGCAACGTCGACGATCCGCGTTTCGCCCGTGGCGAGGCGCTGTTCACACAGGCGCAGTGCGCGGTGTGTCACGTGCCGGAGCTGCGCACCGCCGCCGAGTTTCCGAAGCTGCCGCAACTTGCCAACCAGCGATTTCGCGCTTACACCGACCTGCTGCTGCACGACATGGGCGAGGCGCTGGCCGACCACCGGCCGGAGTTCGAGGCCGGTGGACGCGACTGGCGGACGCCGCCGTTGTGGGGATTGGGCCTGTCGCAGAAAGTGGCCGGCAGCCGCGCGATGCTGCACGATGGCCGCGCGCGCAACGCCACTGAGGCAATTCTTTGGCACGGCGGCGAGGCAGAAGGCGCGCGCGAGGCGTTTCGTAGCATGAAGCGAGACGAGCGCGACGCACTGCTGTTTTTTCTCGACTCGATCTGACGTGCGTGGCCGCGCGCGGCGCATGCCCCTTCTGATGAAGGGGTGGCTCGGCGTATACTCCCGAAAAATCAACGACTGTCCGCGGCGCTGCGATACGGCTGCAGGCAGCGGATCAACGCGGGAGGAGAGAGCATGAGCAAGCGGTCCGGCATTCTGGCCGCGGCACTGTGTGCCGCCATCGTTCCACTGATCGTATCGTGCGGGGACGGTGGCGCGCCGGACCAGGCCGCGGCGCCCGCGGCCAGCGACGGCAAGGCGCAGCCGGTCACCTGGAACATGGTGAGTGTCTATCCCACCAGCCTGACCCTGGTCGGTGAAGGTGCCAAGAAACTGGTCGATCGGGTTCAGCGCGCCTCGGCCGGCAGCATCACCCTCAAGCTGTACGAACCTGGCGCGCTGGTGCCCGGGCTGGAATCGATCCAGGCGGTGTCGAAGGGTTCGGTGGACCTGGCGTGGTCGAGCCCCGGCTTCTTCGCGGGCACCGACTCGACGTTCAATTTCTTCTCCACCGTGCCGTTCGGGCCGGACATGCCGGAATTCCTGGCGTGGATGTACTACGGCGGTGGGCTCGAGCTGCAGAACGAGATGTTCGCGCCGCACAACATCCATTCCATGCCCTGCGGCATCCAGCCGCCGGAAGCCTCCGGCTGGTTCCGGAAGGAAATCAAGACCGTTGCGGACCTGCGCGGGCTGAAGATGCGTTTCTTCGGCCTGGGCGCGAAAGTGATGGAAAAGCTGGGCGTTGCCACCCAGCTCTTGGCGCCGGGCGATATCTTCCAGGCGTTGCAGCTCGGCACCATCGACGCCACCGAGTTCTCCAATCCGTCGCTCGACGAGAAGCTCGGTTTCTACCAGGTGGCGAAGTACTACTACTTCCCCGGCTGGCACCAGCAGGCCTCGATCATCGACCTGTTCATCAACAAGGCCAAGTGGGACTCGCTCGCCGATTCGCAGAAAGCGATCATCGAGCTGGCCTGCGGGGACATGGTGCGCCAGATCATGGCCGAGGGCGAAGCCACCCAGTGGAAAGCGATGCGGGAGATGCGCGACAAGCACGGCGTGAAGATCATGCGCTGGTCGCCGGAGATCCTGAAGGCCTACGAGAAAGCGTGGAACGAGGTGGTGGCGGAGGAGTCGGCCGCGAATCCCAGCTTCAAGAAAGTCTACGATTCGTATGCCGCGTTCCGCGACAACTACGCGATCTGGCGCGACTACGGGTATCTGCGCTCTGCCGCGCAGTAAAGAGCTGATTCGAACCGATGCGCGCGCCGCCGATTTCAGCGGTCGAGGGCGGCGCCGCACCTGAGACAAGGCGGGGAGACTGAACATGGACAAACTGCTGGCGGCGAGCGACGCCATCAACCGGGTGCTGGAGCGGGTGGCGATGGCGGTGGGCTGGCTGTTCCTCGTCACCACGGCGGTGATCGTGTTCGATGTGCTCAGTCGCAAGATGGGCTACCAGCTGCCCGGCTTCGGTTCCACCCGTCTGCAGGAGCTGGAATGGCATCTGCACACCGCGCTCTTTTCGTTCTGGCTGGGCGTGGGATACATCAAGAATTCGCATGTGCGCATCGACATCCTGGTGTCGCAGATGAACCCGCGGCGGCAGGCCTGGATCGAGCTGGGCGGCTGCCTGCTGTTCGCCCTGCCCTACTGCCTGCTGGCGATCTATTTCAGCGTCGACTTCACCTGGATCGCCTGGGTGGATGGCGAGGGCTCGCCGTCGGCCAACGGCCTGCCATATCGTTGGATACCAAAAAGCTTCATTTCCATCGGCCTGATCATGCTGCTGGCCGGCGTGCTGTCGGTGATGATTCGCATCTTCGTGTTCCTGTACGGCCCGGAGCGGTTGCGCAAATCGGCCTCGTTTGCCGCCTTTCAGATGGTCGACTGAGGAGCGCGCGATGCAGTGGCTGATTCACCATCTCGCACTGATCCTGTTCTTCGTCCTCGCGCTGTCGCTGTTCTGCGGTTTTCCGGTGGCGTTCGTGCTCGGCGGCATCGCCATTCTGTTCGGCGGGCTGGGCATCCTGCTTGATGTGTTCCAGCCGGTGCAGTTCTTCAACCTGCTGCCGCGGGTGTGGGGAACGGCGGCGTCGAACCCAATCCTGGTGGCGGTGCCGATGTTCATTTTCATGGGCACGATGCTGGAGCGCAGCGGTGTCGCCAACGACCTGCTGCACTGTCTGCAGGTGCTGCTGCGGCGCATTCCCGGCGGGCTGGCGATGTCGGTCACCCTGATGGGCACCATCATGGCCGCCACCACCGGCATTGTTGGCGCTTCGGTGGTGATGCTAACGATGATCGCGCTGCCGTCGATGCTGCAGCGTGGCTACGACAGCCAGCTTGCGGTGGGCACCATTGCTTCGGCGGGCACGCTGGGGATTCTCATCCCGCCTTCGATCATGCTGGTGATCATGGGCGACCTGCTGTCGGTGTCGGTGGGCGCGCTGTTCGCCGCGGCAGTGGTGCCGGGGTTGATTCTGGCCTTTCTGTATCTCGCCTTCATCGGCACGACGAGTTTCCTCAAACCCGGAAAGGCGCCCGCGCTGCCCGACGACATTGGCCCGAAAACCGCCGGCGAGTTCTGGCGGATGATCGGCAAGAGCTTCTTCCCGCCGGTGTTCCTGATCGTGCTGGTGCTGGGTTCGATATTCGGCGGCTGGGCAACGCCCACCGAGGCGGCCGGCGTCGGAGCTCTGGGCGCCATGCTGCTCGCGCGCATAAACGGGTCGCTGACCTGGAAGACGCTGCGCGATGTGATCGAGCGCGCCGGGCTCACCAACGCGATGGTGTTTTTCATCGTGTTCGGGGCAACGCTGTTCTCCTATGTGTTCCGCTCGCTCGGCGGCGACGAATTGATTATTGAGCTGCTGGCGGCGATGGGCATCACCACCGGATGGGAAATTCTCGCGTTCATGCTGATTCTCACCTTCGCCCTGGGCTTCTTCTTCGACTGGATCGAAATCACGCTGATCGTGCTGCCGGTGTTTGCGCCGGTGCTGCAGGGCGTGGATTTCGGGCCGCACCTGGGCGACGGCGGGCCGATCCTGTTTCTGACCTGGTTCGTGATCATGCTGTCGGTAAACCTGCAGACCTCTTTTTTGACCCCGCCGTTCGGCTTCACGCTCTTCTACATGAAGGGCACGGTGCCGCCGTCGATCAACATGGGGCAAATCTACCGCGGCATCATTCCGTTCGTGCTGCTGCAGCTCACCGGGCTGATCCTGATCCTCGCGTTTCCGCAGCTCGCGCTGTGGCTGCCCAAGACGGTCGGTTTCCTGAACTGACGCGCCGGCGACACGGGCGCTGGCTTTAAGTCGGCGCTCGCGTATACTGCGTCGCCAGACCGGTGCATGCCGGTCGCACAACAAGATCGAAAGCGGGGAGGGGGGCAAATGCGCCCGTTTTGCCGTGAGCAATCCGCCGCAACGGCGGGGCTTGCCGCGCTGCCTGAAGGCGCCGCGAAGCAGGGTCTCTGGCCGGGTCTATCGTCCCGCGCCCATCCCATTCTTTCCTGACATTGTCATAACCTGAACCGCTGCCCGGTGCGCGCAGGTACTGCGTGCGTCCAGGCGTGTGCGGCCACCCGGGGACGCAACCATGCACTGGCTTGCCCACCACCTGTCGCTGATCCTGTTCTTCGTGCTGGCCATCGCGCTGTTCTGCGGTTTTCCGGTCGCGTTCGTGCTGGGCGGCATCGCCATTCTGTTTGGCGGGCTGGGCATCCTGCTCGATGTGTTCCAGCCGGTGCAGTTCTTCAACCTGTTGCCGCGGGTGTGGGGGTCGGCGGCGTCTAACCCGATTCTGGTTGCGGTGCCGATGTTCATCTTCATGGGCACCATCCTGGAGCGCAGCGGCGTGGCCAACGATCTGCTGCACTGTTTGCAGGTGCTGTTGCGGCGGGTGCCGGGCGGCCTGGCGATGTCGGTCACCCTGATGGGCACCATCATGGCCGCCACTACCGGCATCGTCGGCGCATCGGTGGTGATGCTGACGCTGATTGCCCTGCCGACGATGATGGAGCGCGGCTACAGCAAGGAGATGGCGGTGGGCACCATCGCTTCTGCGGGCACGCTCGGGATTCTCATCCCGCCGTCAATCATGCTGGTGATCATGGGCGACCTGCTGTCGGTGTCGGTGGGCGCGCTGTTCGCCGCCGCGGTGGTGCCCGGCCTGCTCCTGTCGCTGCTGTATCTCGTCTATCTCGGCGGGCTGAGCTTTCTCAAGCCGGAACTGGAGCCGCCGCTAACGAGGCACAACGGCCCGGTACCGCGGGTACGAGCCACCGGCCTTCAGCGGCGGAGCGCCGCCGAGGTCTTGGCGATGAGGGGCGAGCGGTGGCTGCCGCCGACCTTCCTGATCGTGATGGTGCTGGGGTCGATCTTCGGCGGCTGGGCTACGCCTACCGAGGCGGCGGGCGTCGGCGTGGCCGGCGCGCTGATTCTTGCGTTGTTCAACCGCCGGCTCGACATGAAGACCCTTAAGGAGACGATCGAGAGCTCGGCGCTGACCAATGCGATGGTGTTCTTCATCGTGTTCGGCGCCACGCTGTTCTCGTTTGTTTTCCGTGCGCTCGGCGGCGACGATCTGGTAGTCGAGGTGCTGAAGGCGGCGGGCCTCGACACCGGCTGGGAGATCCTGACTTTTCTGATGGTGCTGGTGTTCGTGCTGGGTTTCTTCTTCGACTGGATCGAGATCTGCCTGATCGTGCTGCCGGTGTTCGCGCCGGTGCTGCAGGGCCTGGATTTCAGCGCTCACGTCGGCGCTGGCGGGCCAATACTGTTCCTGACCTGGTTCGTGATCATGATGTCGGTGAACCTGCAGACTTCGTTCCTGACGCCGCCGTTCGGCTTCACGCTTTTCTATATGAAAGGCACGGTGCCGCCCTCGATCAACATGGGGCACATCTATCGCGGCATCATTCCGTTCGTCGTGCTGCAGATGCTGGCGCTGTTGCTGGTAATCGCCTTTCCGCAGCTCGCGCTGTGGCTGCCGAGGTCGGTCGGCTTTCTAGAGTAAAGCCGGTTGTGTCGGCCTTCTCCTGCACGTCATAGGGTGCAGCGGGACGATTCAAGCGCTGAGCCGGACTTCGGGGCCCGACGCGCCGGTCCGCGGCCGGTATCAGACGGCCTCGACGCAGAGGCACCGAGAGCGCATAGAGCGCGGAGGACGAGCGCGTTCCAGGGAGCCGATCGTTCTTCGTGTCGTGGCGTGCTCGTGTTCCGCCTGTCAGCCGCTATGCGAGTTTTCGGAACCCTGGTGGTTTGCCAGGAGTTTCTCCCGTGCTTTGCGCGCGCCGTGGCCACTGTGGCATGGATTGCAGCCAAAAAAAACCGGCGCTAAAGCGCCGGTTTCCGGAAGACCGGAAGGAGGGGTAGAGAGAGTCAGGCGGTAACGCCCTTCTTCGCGATGTAGCCATAGGCGGCATTGCTGCGCTCGCCGCCCATCGCCAGGTACTCCTGCTTGATCTGTGCGATCTGATCGTAGGTGAACGGCTTTTCCATGCTGAACTAGATGTCCAGACCGTACAGATGCGCGGCATTGAGGCCGAAGATCTTCTGCTTGACTTCGCTGTTCGGCCCGCCAAGCGGGGTCTTCCAGCCCTGCTTCTTCATCATGTCGGCAGGGATCTCGAGGCGGCGCATGGCTTCGATCTGCCACTGCGGGCTGCCATACCAGACCGAGTCCGAACCCCATACCACCCGCTCCGGCCCCATCAGGTTCACCAGCTGGCCAAGGAAGGCGGCGCAGAAGCGCGGGTTGGTGACGCAGGTACTGGCGAAGGTGCTGCCGAGCTCCGCGTACACGTTGTTGACCCCGAACTTCTCCGGAATGCGGGCAAGGTCGGTCGACCACTGGATGTAGCTGTTCTTTTCGAACTGCGCCATCTCCAGTTCGGGCGTGTCGGCCAGCCAGGGCCGCAGCGCCGAATGGTAGATCACGAAGTTCATGCCCGGCCAATCCTTGGCGGCCTTGCCGAGATCGTCCACCGTGGCGTGCTGCCAGGTGCCGGCGAAGGCTTTTTCATAGTCGCGCGGCATCAGGCCCTTGTGGATACGGATGGTGTTGCTGCCGGACTTGATCGCTTTCTCGTAGAACGGGTACATCAGCTTCTCATCGTCCAGGCGCCAGGCGTACTTCGATGGGCCGAACGGGTCGCCGATGGTGTAGGACTTCCAGGACACCGGGTGCAGTTCCTCGATCCCGCGATCCACCTCGTCCATCCAGTTCGGGTACTTCGGCGTGATGACCGTGTGGCCGAGCATGCGGGTGCCGCCCGCCATCTTGTTGACCGCGCGGCAGGCGTTCTGGATGGCGTCGTTGGAGATCAGCCACCATGACGGGTCGTCGAAGGGCGCGCCGGAGAGCAGCGAGATTTTGGTGTCGCTGTCGAGGAAGATTTCCTTGAGGTAGTTCTCCATCTTGTAGCGCGACAGCGTCATCGGCGCATCCGTGATGTTCGGATTGACCTTGGCGCCAACCGCCCACTTGGTCAGCCCGAGCAGGCCTTCCTGCTGGAAGTCGTCGCGGATGAAGTGGGTCTGGTCATCGAAGATGAACTGGTTGGAGAGCTGCGCCGCGCGGTAATTCGACATCTGCATGTCCGCAGCCTCGGCCTCCGACACGTCGAAGATCGGCCCGAACACCTTGTTCATCGCGAGGAAGGCGGTCGCCATGCCGGCGCTGGTGGCAAGGAAGCGGCGACGATCCATGCCATGACGCTTCGCCTGGTAATCGGCCATCTCCTTGATCAGACCTTCGACCTTCTTCTGGTCCTCGGTTTGCGGCAGGGGATTGTACTCGCCGTTGGACACGACCTGCGTCGGAACGGGCGAGCGGAACGCGGCTTCGTCCGCGTACTCGCACTGCTTGTATTCGTCGTCGCTCATGTGAACGCCGATGTGTCGTTGCATCGTCATGCTTCCTCCTCCATCTGGGTTGTAATGACCACGTCTCCGGTCGAGCCGGATTCGGGGTTACTGCTCGAACTTGTACTCGGCGTCGGGCTGGTCGATGCCCTCGCAGGCCGCCTTGACGTTGTTCTTGGCGTTGTTACACGCAGTGCCGACGGCAACCATGGTGTCGTTCGCGCTGTTCTGCGGGTTGCAGAAGTAGTCCATCTGCTGCTTGGCATCGCGGCAGTTCCCGGCGCGTTCCAGCCGCTCTTTTTCGCCTTCGTGATGTCCGGCCGAAGCGATGCCCGTGGCGAGCAACGCCGCTGCGGCCACGACGGCGTATCGCAAGGTCTTCATGTGGCTTCCTCCTCCAAGTCGAGTTTCTTATCGAATGCCTGTTTCAGATGCATCCTCGCCGGCGGTGGCCACGGTCTGCGCCCGGCCGGTCGTGTGGGTCGAAACGCAGGATCGATGCCAGCGCCCTGCATGCCCAGTCAGGCCCGTGGCCCCCTTCAAAGGCGCGGTCGCTCGCCCGGTGAATTCATGGCGAATACAGGAAGATACGGCCGGGCGCGCGGTATTCCGGACGAACTGCCCAGGTAGATAATTCAAGCAGCGGTGGCGTGCGGCAGCTTGGTCGAGTAACAGGTGTCGCAGGCCGCTGAGGCAGTTGTCGCAAGCCATCCTCGGTGCCGATCCGGAGCAGCCGGTACACTCAAGGCATCCGACCTGTTGCGAAGACCGATCCATGAAACGTTTGCTGTGCCTCCTGCTGCTGGCGACGCTGGCCGCCGCTGTTCACGCCCGGCCGGAAAACCCGCGCGTCACCATCGCCGTCGGCGGTAAGGCGACGCTGTACTACCTGCCGCTGACGCTGGCCGAGCAGCTCGGTTACTTTCGCGATGAGGGGCTGCAGGTCGAGATTCTCGACTTTGCCGGCGGCGCCAAAGCGCTGCAGGCGATGATGGGTGGCAGCGCCGACGTCGTCTCCGGCGGATTCGATCACACCATTGTCATGCAGGCGCGCGGCCAGACGCTGACCGCCTTCGTGCTCCAGGGCGGCACGCCCGCCATTTCGCTGGGCGTGGCGAAATCGAGCGCCGCCCGCTGGCGCGGCCCGCAGGATCTGAAAGGCATGAAGATCGGCGTCACCGCGCCTGGTTCCAGCACGCACATGTTCGTGAATGCGCTGCTCGCGCGGGGCGGCCTGACCCGCGACGACGTGTCGGTGATCGGCGTGGGCACCGGGCCCAGCGCCGTCGCGGCGATGAAGGCGGGCCACCTCGACGCCATCGCCAATATCGAACCGGCTATTTCCCTGCTGGAGCGCGAGGGCGCGGTCGAGGTCGTCGTCGAAACGGTGAGCGAGCAGGGCGCCCGATCGCTGTTTGGGGCGGCGCTGCCGTCGGGGTGCCTGTACACGAGGCAATCCTGGCTGCGGCAGAACCCGGGCACCGCGCAGGCGCTCGCCAACGCGATGGTGCGCGCGCTGCGCTGGCTGGCCAAGGCATCGCCGGAGGAGGTCGCCCGCGCGGTGCCGCCGCATTATCTGCTCGGCGACCGCGGGCTGTATCTGCGCGCGTTCGAGCGCCAGCGAGTGAGCTATTCGCGCTCCGGGCGCATCCCGCCGGAAGACGCGGCGCAGATGCTCAGGGTGCTGCGCGGGTTCGAGCCGGCGGTGCAGGCGCGGCCGGACATCCGGCTGGAGAATGCCTTTACCAACCGCTTCGTGGACGCGGTGCCGCCGCGCTGACGGGCGGCGGACGCCGCTTGACCTGAGTCAAGCGGCCGGTCGCATGCCGCTGCGATCATCGGCGGGTGTGAATCACGGTGCAAGGAGCATGTCATGACCACGGTGCTGCTGCCTTTCGACGGCTCGGAGTGCGCAATGCGCGCCGTCGACGAACTGCTGCGCGTTCTGGACAAGAAGCAGCTGCGGGTGCATTTGCTCAACGTACGCGAGCAGATTCTGATGCGCGAAGTCGTGTTCAACGACCGCTTGTCCGATTTGAAGGCCATCGAGAAAGCGCGAGAGGAGGCTGCACTGAAAATGCTGGCCGACGCCAAGGCGAAGCCCGAGGCGGCCGGCATCCCGGTCGACGCCCATGCCGGCATTGGCGACCCGGCGCATGCGATTGCCGAGTTCGCCAAAAAGTATCACTGCGAGCTGATCGTCATGGGCACCCGCGGGCTCGGCAGCATTCGCAGCCTGGTGCTGGGCTCGGTGGCGACCAAGACCCTGCACGTGTCCGAAGTGCCGGTACTGCTGGTCAAGTAAGCGCGGGCGCGGGCGCCGCGCCGCGCGAGCTGCGCCAATCGCCAGCTGCGGCGCGAGGCCGCAGAACCCGCGTGGTCGTGCGCACCAGGGACGCGAACTCGCAGGACGCCAGGGCCACTTCGGCAAGCCGATGCTCTCCGCGAGCCGGCTTGCCTTCTTTTCTACACGCGCGCGGGACTTTCTCTCTTGGTTTGCGGGGAGCGTCGGTGCTGCCGCCGGCCTCGTGGCGGTGGCGCTACGCAGCCGCCTGCTCACTGAGCGCCGGGTAATCGGTATAACCCTTATCGGTGCCTCCATAGAACGTCGACCGGTCCGGCGGGTTGAGCGGCGCGTTTTGGGCGAAACGTTGCGGCAGGTCGGGGTTGGCGAGAAACAGCGCCCCGAAAGACACCAGGTCGGCCTCGCCGCTGGCAATCGAAGCATTGGCGCGGTCCCGGGTGTAGCTGCCATTGATGATGAAACGGCCGGCGAAAGCCTCGCGCAGCCGGCGGAAATCGAAGTCTGCTTCTGCAGTGTTGACGGCATGCAGATACGCCAGACCGAACCGGCGCAGCTTCGCGGCCGCATACTCGAAGGTGGTTTGCGGATCGGAATCGCGCATGTCGTTGAAGCTCGAGTTGGGCGAGAGTCGAACCCCGACGCGTTCGGCGCCCACCGCGCATACCACCGCCTCGGTGACTTCGAGCAGGAAGCGCGCGCGGTTCTCCAGTGTGCCGCCGTAACGGTCGTCGCGGCGGTTGCTGCCCTCGCGCAGGAACTGGTCGATCAGGTAGCCGTTTGCAGCGTGGATCTCCACCCCGTCGAAGCCAGCCTCGCGCGCGTTCGCTGCCCCCCGGCGGAAATCCTCCACGATGCCGGCGATCTCCTCGGTTTCCAGGGCGCGCGGCGTGACGAAATCATCCATGCCGGCCCCGGTGAAAGTCTGGCCTGCCGGTTTCACGGCGGACGGCGCTACCGGAGTCGCGCTGTCCAGTTGCAGCTTGGGGTGCGAAATGCGCCCTACATGCCACAGCTGAAGAAAGATGCGGCCGCCCTTGCGGTGCACGGCGTTGGTGACCAGGCGCCAGCCCTGTACCTGCTCGGGGCTGTAGATTCCCGGTGTGGCGGGATAGCCCTTGCCTTGCGGCGAGACCTGCGACGCCTCGGTGATGATCAGGCCGGCCGAGGCGCGCTGCGCGTAGTAGCGCGCGTTCAGCTCGCCGGGCACGTCGCCCGCGCCCGCGCGGTTTCGCGTCATCGGCGCCATGACGATCCGATTGGCGAGGGAGAACGGTCCCAGGCCGATCGGCGAGAACAGGTGGGTCTTGGTTTGGTCGCTCATGATGGATGTTCCTCGATTGCATGTGATGGAGTTCGGGGCGACGCATCGTCGCGTTGACCATTATTTCAACGCGTGCAGCCGTCCTGAAACAGTCGTGCGGTTTCATAACATTCATGCTGCGTGCGAATGAACCTGCGCGCGCCGCAGCGAATGCGCGGCGCAAAAAAGAGCGCGCCGCTCGCGCGGCGCGCTCACTTTCAGGGAGGGAGAGTTGTACTGCGGCTGCGGTTACGAGCGGCCGGCGTTCAGCTGGGCTTCGGTCGTGACCAGGCGGCTGTCCGCCGTCTTGGCGATGCTGCGGCCCGACTGGTTCACTTCGGCGCCGGCGGTCTGCACGTTGCCCTTGATCTGCACTGCCGCCACACCGGCGCGGCCGTAAACATTGGTCACGCTGTCGATCTGGTAGGTCTTCACCGAGGTGCCGGTCTCCGCGAGCGCAGCGGTGCTGGCAAGTGCAAGACCGGCGGCGAGCATCAGTTTGGTTGCTTTCATTGTTCGCTCCTTTTCATCTGTGGTTAAAAAACTCTTTCGGATCCGGCGCGGGATCGTGCCCGCATCCAACGCCGTCGAAACGTTGCATGGGCCCATTAAACGCGACTCGTGCGGTGCCGCATAGGCCATCCTGGTAATAGGCTGTATTCCGATATGGAATCAAAATTCGGGAACTCTCGCTAAAACAAACCTACACCGCATCTCTCAATACAATGAATTATAGGGTGAGTTCTAAAGCTATTTTCGTATGCATGCCATGGCGGTATGGACCACCGATACGAGGGCGAGTTCGTGCCGATTGTTGCAAATGCAATGCAAGCGCCCGACCACCGGCCGCCGGCAGAGGCGCCTGCAGCTGCGTCCGGCCTGGCGTGTCGATTGCGGATCGTGAAAGCCGGGTCGCTGGTGCATGAACTTTCGTGCCGCGCGGTTTTCCCTCCTGCAGATGGCATGAGGCCGTCGCGCGGGGCAGCTGCGGGGCTGCCTGCTCCGCCGCCGCGCCGCGTTCACGCAGGAAAGGAGGCTGCAATGAAGACCAAACGCTATCTGCTGACCGCATGCGCTGCGGGTGCGCTCCTGGCGGGCGGGCTCGCGAGCGCCGCGCAGACCGTACCGGATGAGCGCGCACGCATGTCCGCGCCGGTGGGTATGGTGACGTCCAACGTCAACGTGCCGATGTCGAGCGCTATCCTTAGAGCCGAGGCCCGATTCGGCGGGCCGGCGGTCAAGGCTCAACTGGTATCAGCCGCCAATGGGCCCGCATACCTGATCGCGGTGGAGAACCCCGATGGCCGGGGCGTGATCGACATGCAGATCGACGCGGACACCGGAAAGATCGCACCGCGACCGGATCCGATGCTGTTGAAAGAGTTCACCAGCCATCGAAGCGGCGTGTAAGTGCCGGCGCTGAGTCGCCCGCGCCCGGCGTTCCGTTGGCGGGCGCCGGGCGTTTTCATGTGCTTCGCGGCGAAAAAAAAGCGCACCGCATGAGCGCGGTGCGCGAGTACAGCAGGGGAGGAGATAGCGACGGTGCGCCAGCCGGGGAGAGCGGCCGGCGCTCCGTCGAGCTTGTTACGACCGTCCGGCGTCAACGGCGTCGACCTTGCCCACCATTGTGCCGCGGTTGGCGACGATGTTGCGGCCGGAGCGGTCGACCTGGGCGCCGGCGGTCTGCACTTCGCCCTTGACCTTGACCGTGGCGACCGCGGCGCGGCCGTACACGTTGGCAACGTTGTCGATCTGGGTAAGCTTGACGCCGGTTTCGGCGAACGCGCCGGATGCGGCAACGGCGAGGGTAGCAGCGGCAAGAATGTTGGCAGCTTTCATTTGAGGCTCCTTTTCAGATAAGTCGAAAGTTGATCGAGTTGCTTGTCGATTCACGCAGGCGGGTTGCCCCGCGGTATTCGTTCGAGACGGAGCGTGTTCGTCTCGTCCATGGCGCCCATTAAACGCG
>CALJLA010000078.1 GCA_937983055.1 uncultured Pseudomonadota bacterium | reverse complement strand
TCCAGCATCCGGAACAGCGTCGGCGCCACCACGAAGCCGACGGTCCAAAGCCCACCCACCCACAGCGCAAGCGCGAAGGCGCTGATAACTTCGGCCAGGCGCGCGAACACCGCGGTCATTTACGGCGCGGCGCGACGGCCCGCGCGATCGCAACCAAGGCTAGAGGTACTTGACGTCGAGGATCTCGTACTGCCGGATGCCGCCCGGGGCCTGCACCTCGGCCAGGTCCCCGGAGTACTTGCCAATCAGCGCCCGGGCGATCGGCGAACTCACCGAAATCTTGCCGTGCTTGATGTCGGCTTCATCGTCACCGACTATTTGATACTTCACCGTGTTGCCGTTGTCGACGTCGGCCAGTTCGACGGTGGCGCCGAACACGCAGCGCCCGTCGGCATCGATATCCGACGGGTCGATGATCTGGGCGTTCGCCAGCTTCGCTTCCAGCTCGAGGATTCGCCCCTCGATGAAGCTCTGCCGCTCCTTGGCGGCGTCGTATTCAGCGTTCTCCGACAAATCGCCATGCGAGCGCGCATCCTGGATGGCCGCGATTACCGCCGGCCGCTCCACCGTCTTGAGCTGGTGAAGTTCGGACCGCAGCAGCTCTGCGCCTTTGACGGTGAGTGGAACTTTGCTCATCTATCAGCCTCGATTAGTGCCTGGGTCGCGGCCCTGGAAGGCGGCCATCGACCAAAAAAATATCGCCCGGCAGCGCTATCAGGGCTTCTGCCGGCCGCGCATTGTCAGTGGAGCATCGAATGCAGCCGCTGCAGCGAATACGGCTGCAGCTCCTGCATGTGCTGCATGCCGGTGCACGCGGCGCGGGCGCCGGCAATCGTCGTGTAGTACGTGACCCGGCCCTGCAGCGCGGACCGGCGAATGGAATACGAATCCTGAATCGAGGTGCGCCGCTCGTCAACCGTGTTGATGATGATGGCGATCTCGCCGTTCTTGATCATGTCCACGATATGAGGACGGCCTTCCATGACCTTGTTGACCGGCGTCACCTCCAGACCGGCCTCGGCCAGGGCTGCCGCGGTGCCGCGCGTCGCCAGCAGCTGGAAACCGAGTTCGGCCAGCGTGCGGGCGATGTCGATCACCCGCGGCTTGTCGGCATTCTTGACGCTGATGAACACCTTGCCGCTCTTCGGCATGCGCACGCCGGCGGCGATCTGCGACTTGACGAAGGCCTCTGCAAATGTCTCGCCCACGCCCATCACCTCGCCGGTGGATTTCATTTCCGGGCCGAGGATCGTATCGACGCCGGGAAACTTGATGAACGGGAACACCGCTTCCTTGACCGAGGAGTACGGCGGCACCACTTCCCCGCGCACGCCCTGATGCGCAAGGCTTCTGCCGGCCATGCAGCGCGCGGATATCTTCGCCAGCGGCAGACCGGTCGCCTTCGAAACATAGGGCACGGTGCGCGAGGCGCGCGGATTCACCTCCAGCACGAATACCGTCTCGCCCTGGATGGCGAACTGGACGTTCATCAGGCCGACGACCTGCAGCGCCTTTGCCATGGCGACCGTCTGCCGGCGCAGCTCGTCCTGCATCGCCTTCGACAGGCTGAAAGGCGGCAGCGAGCACGCCGAATCGCCGCTGTGCACGCCGGCCTGCTCGATGTGCTCCATGATGCCGCCGATCAGCACCTCGCTGCCGTCGCTGACGGCATCGACATCGACTTCGATTGCGTCGTTCAGGAAGCGGTCGAGCAGCACCGGGCTGTCGTTGGAAACCTTGACCGCCTCGCGCATGTAGCGTTCCAGGTCGGCCTGCTGGTGGACGATTTCCATCGCGCGCCCGCCAAGCACGTACGAGGGCCGCACCACCAGCGGGTAGCCGATCTCGTCTGCCAGCGCCAGCGCCGCGTCGGCGTTGCGCGCGGTGCGGTTGGGCGGCTGCTTGAGCCCCAGTTCCTCGAGCATCTTCTGGAAGCGCTCGCGGTCCTCGGCGCGGTCGATCATGTCCGGGCTGGTCCCGATGATCGGCACCCCCGCCCCGTCGAGATCCTCGGCAAGCTTGAGCGGCGTCTGCCCGCCGTACTGGACGATAACGCCCTCGGGACGCTCGACGCGCACGATCTCGAGCACGTCTTCCAGCGTAAGCGGTTCGAAGTACAGGCGATCGGAAGTGTCGTAATCGGTCGACACCGTCTCGGGGTTGCAGTTGACCATGATGGTCTCGAACCCGTCTTCGCGCAGCGCCAGCGCGGCGTGCACACAGCAGTAGTCGAATTCGATGCCCTGACCGATGCGGTTGGGCCCGCCTCCCAGCACCATGATCTTGCGCCGGTCGGTCGGCCGCGCCTCGCATTCTTCCTCGTAGGTCGAATACATGTAGGCAGTGCGGGTATCGAACTCGGCCGCGCAGGTATCGACGCGCTTGTAAACCGGGTGCACGTCCAGCGACCAGCGCTTGGCGCGCACCGCATCCTGGGTCGCGCTCAGCAGCTTCGCCAGCCTGCTGTCGGAGAATCCCTTGCGCTTGAGCGTGAGCAGGCGCTCGCGGTCGAGATCGCCGACCCGCAGGCCGCGCAGCGCCGTCTCCTCCGCAATCAGGTCCTCGATCTGCGCCAGGAACCAGGGGTCGATGCGGGTGAGCTGGTGGATCTCGTCCAGGGTCATGCCGATGCGGAAAGCGTCAGCCACGTAGAGAATGCGCTCCGAGGCCGGCTCGCCCAGTTCGGTTTCGATCGCCTCGCGGTCGTCGGTGCGCTCGTCGAAACCGTCGATACCGGTTTCCAGGCCCCGCAGCGCCTTGTGCATCGATTCCTGGAAGGTGCGCCCCATCGCCATCACCTCGCCGACCGACTTCATCTGGGTGGTCAGGTGCGGGTCGGCCTGCGGAAACTTCTCGAACGCGAAACGCGGACTACTGGTGAATACATACTCGAGAGTCGGCCCGAACGACCACAGCGACGCTGCGCCGGAGAGCTGTTACTCGAGCTCGTCCGCCGTGGACCTG
>CALJLA010000077.1 GCA_937983055.1 uncultured Pseudomonadota bacterium | reverse complement strand
ATGGCAACCCAACCGATCCCGACATCTTTCAAGGCAGATGATGCCCCTGTTGTAATCAAGGAAGACCCCGGAGTTAGCCCACTTCCGATCCTTGCAACCGGAGAGGCGGACACCACGATTGAAAAGGCAGCAGAGAAAGACATTGAACTGCAACAGCAGGGTATGTCCTTCGATCAATTCTTGGAGAGTGCCGATCCCAAGATTGTCGAGTTTTCCAAGCAAGATACGCCACTGGGAAAGCGGGCACGTCTCAACCTTGCCTTGCAACACCAAAAGGTTGCTGGGCCTACCCCTACAGATCAGCCGATCATCCCGTTTATGCGGGATGACGAGTTTGTGCCGACGCCAGACATAATCGACGATCCGTCTGCCATAGAGAAGGCCGAGCGTCTTTCTATGAACCGCAAGAATCTGGATAATCTTCTTGTCGGTGCGGGCATTCAAGACGCAACGATCCGTCAGATATTTATCGACGAGTTTGAAACCGGTAATTTCTACGATTCCCTGACCCAGCGTCTTGCAGAGGCAGGTCAGTTCTTGGGAACTGCCATCCCCTTGGGAACTGTTCTCGGTATCAACGCCACAGGCGCGTGGGTAGATTCCCGCGCAAAAGGCACAAGCTGGTCCGAGGAGTGGGGCGCACGTCAAAACGCCATTCAGGGTGCGTTCAAGGAAACCCGCGAACTCATCGACCAGTACATCCCCAATCCGACTATGGCTATGGCATTCAACAGCGCCATCCAGAAGCAGCTAAAAGATCGTCTCGACAACGGGCGCATCACTCAAGAGGAATACGACAGGCTTGCATTTGTCACGGACGCAGATGGCAACAAGGTTGAGCGGGATTACATCACTGAAGATACTGCAAGCAGCATAATCAATCTTGGATTCGAAGAGCTTCCTATTCAAGAAAAGTTTGGCGTCATCTTTCTTGAGACGGCAACAGGACTCGCCGGGCCGGGACAGGCCAAGGGTGTCCTTGCTATGCAGAAGTTCAACCGCCTCACGAAAAAGCTCGAAGGCACGGACTTGGGGGATGCCATCAAGGGAAAAGACCCGTTCGAAGCTCTTGGCATCATCGAAGCATCTGGCGTAAAGTCCGGCATCAACCTGCGTTCTTTGTCTGTCGGTGTTACGCAGCAGCGCACAAACGCAGCCATCGATAAGCTTGCAGATCAAATTGCAGAGGCTGGTGGGGCACTGGATGCACTGCGGATTCAAGGGGTTGCTCGGAACAGTGTCCAGTACAAGGTTGCAAAAGGTGATTATGACGACCTCACCAACCGTATGCTCCGTGCAAAATACACAGCAAAAGTCTATCCGTATATCAAAGAAGCAGGTACGGACGCTCTCGTAATTTCCGCAGGACAGCTAGCCGCCCGCGAACTCATCCCTATGTACACGGACATCAGCCCCGAGTCTGCAGAAGTTATCGGCGCTATCGGTATGATCGCTGGGGGACATCAAACTGCCCAATGGCTTGGCGGGAAGCTCATAAAGGCGACAACCACACCTCGTGGTGGCGCACCTCGCGTTTTTGCACAGTCCATGGATTTCATGGCTAACGTGGCCAGCTTGGGCACCTTGAGAATTGCAGGTGTCAAACTTACGGATGATACCATCCGCACATACGAGACAGCTATCGGCAGATCGCTCACGGGTGACGAAGTAAAAGGGATTCAGGCCACCATCAAGATGGTCAACACCCTCAACCCTACGGAGCGGGAAGTTGTCCTAAATGCTGTAGATGATTACGTCAATCTCCAAGATGATATTGTTATGGCATTCCCGGAGTCGGAGCGGGCAGAGGTGGCAGAACTCTTTAGTTTATCATTCTCGAACGCCACTGGTCTAAACTTCATGTCTGCGATTACGTCTGTGTCTGCGAACAGGCTCGACGTTCGTGATCTTAGAGGCATGGAGATAAGCTCTGTCATAGCTGGCATGAAAGCCGCGAACTCTCAAGTCGAACTTGCGGAGACAGCCCTTGCAAATCTCCAGCGCAAACTTGCAGATTCCGAGGTATCGAACCCGGAAGCCGTTACAAACTTCGTTACTGGCACTCAAGCTGCAATCAAGAGCTTCAAAGATTCGCAACTCGACTTGGCCCGGACTCAACAGGACCAACTCGACGACATTCGCAAGCACGTCTTGGCTGATCCGACCATTCCAATCCCTGAGAACTTTCTTATCGACCTGTCTATGGCTGACGAAGCTCTGCGTGAGCAGCTAGGCGAGGTTGTTGACAACCGCACCGCTCTCAGTGAAATGATGACGGACGTTTTCACGTCGCTTCAAAACCGCATGGACGCGATGAAAAATCGCAGGGGCACAGGCAAAGCTTACTTCCGCGAACTCGGTCAGGGCATGGAGCAAGTTATCGATGCTCACATGGACAGCATCTGGTTGCAGGGAAATGCCGCGTATGCCAATGTTCGCAAGCTTTCAGAGCAAGCCGGAACTATCGATCTCACGGATGCCGTGAACTACATGATGGACAAGGCTGGAGAGACAGCATACGACACTTTCTTTAGTCCAGAGGGAGCCTTCTTTGCTGGTAAAATGGGGCGTCAAACCATGATGGTCTTTGACGAGATGGTCACTCGTGCGCTCCCTAACATTGGCGAGTTACGTGATCAGTTGAAGGCGGCAAAAATCAGTCAAGAATTAGTAGACGACATGACCAACATCGAACTGGCTATGGAACTGAAACGCATCCAGCCAGACTTCAATCCCTTCTCTCAAGCCAATGCCTATGAAGTAGATGTCATGCGCCGGGCATTCCGCGACTACGCATATAAGGTTCGTGACGGTATGCCGGGACTGGCCTCTGAGTATCGTCAATACGCCGGTACCCTCGACAACCTGATCCGCGAACAGGGACAGGAAGTCTACA
>CALJLA010000076.1 GCA_937983055.1 uncultured Pseudomonadota bacterium | reverse complement strand
CGCCAACGTCGCGGCGAGCACGTTTGACCCGCGCTGGATCGCGGAACCGACTTACGGGGCAAGCCATTTTGCCGCGCTCAAGCGCGTCCTCGATGCCGAGGAGCCGTCTTACGCCGCTTAATGCGGCCTGTCTCCGGGGTTGAGAACGAAAATTAAGGCTTGAGCCCTAGTCTGGCGCGAACGGCGCAGGTCCATGGGCGCCTGGAGGTTAACGTGCAGTTGGTCGGATTTACCCTGGGGCTGTACCTGCTATTGGCGGGCGCGATGTTCGTCATGCAGCGGAGTTTGTTGTACCCGGCCGGCCGCGAGCTGCCGGACATCGCCCGCTACGCCACGCACGGTATTCAAGCCGTTCAGACGCAGACGGCCGAGGGTTTGGCGCTGACCCACTGGTATCTCCCACCGCCCAGCCCCGAGGCGCCCGTGATCGTGGCTTTCCACGGGAATGCGGGTCATATCGGCGACCGGGTTCCCAAGCTTTTGCCTGTCGCGGAGGCCGGTTTCGGGCTCCTGATTGCAGGTTACCGGGGCTACGGCGGCAACCCGGGGCGCCCGAACGAGACGCATCTGACCGCCGATGCTCACGGCCTGCTGGATTGGCTGGAGGCGCAGGGAACGGGGCCGGATCGGACCGTCCTCTATGGCGAATCTCTGGGCACCGGGATCGCGGTCAAAATGTCGGCAGAGGGCCGGGGTGCGGCCGTCGTTCTGGAATCTCCTTACAGTTCAGTGGCCGACGTCGCCCAGATGCACTACTGGTATCTGCCGGCGCGCTGGCTGATCCTCGACGGCTGGGATTCCCTGAGGCAAATCGCCCGGAGTGCGGCCCCTCTGCTGGTCCTGCACGGCACAGCGGACCGAACCATTCCCTTGAAATTCGGGCAAACCTTGTACGACGCCGCGGCAGAGCCCAAAGAACTCATCGTGGTACCCGAAGCCGGCCACGTCGATCTTCTGGTGCGGCCCGAAGTTTTAAGCAGGGTGATTGCCTTTCTGCGCCGCCACACCGCCCCCTGAGGGGGATTGGTTAAGGAATTTCAAACCTTTTCGGGGCTCTATTGTCGGCATGCCGGCAATGGGAAAAGGTTTGGTATGAGCAGCATTGAAGAGCTGCAAAAACGCGTCAGCGACGCCGAGCAGCGATTCGGCCTGATCAAGGCACAGCGGGCGAAATACAGCGAACGCCTAGTCGGCCTGATCGACGCCATCGAAGCCCGCCTGCACGATCAGCGCACCGAAATCGAGCGTCAAGCGGCGGAAATTGCTGCCCAGGCCGAGGAACTCGAGACCAATCGCGGCGCGGTCGCCGAGAACCAGGCACTGCGCGGTATGCTGCATTCCCTGTTGCAGGCGATCGAGACCGGCGGACGCGACGTCCTGAACGAAACCATGCAGGCTATGGACGCCAAGGTCAGCACCATCATCCAAAGCCATGTGAAAGAAGTGCCGGCTCTGAGCCACGCCGGAATGGACGCGATCGAGGCCGAGCTAGGCACGTTCGAGGCCGCGGAAGAATCCGAAGCGCACGAACTCGAGGCGCCAGCGCTCGAAAGTGCCGAACTTGAGGCCAGTGAGCCCGTCAGTGCCGACATCGAGAGTCCGGAACCGCAAGGTGACGAACTCGACAGTGCCGCACCCGAGGGTTTCGACCCCGAGAACGCTGCCCTGGAGCCCGGTGTCGAGTCTGACGCGGCACCCGAGATGGAGCCTGCCGCCGATAGTGTTACCGAGGCCGAAGAGCCGCAGGCGATCGAAGACGAATTGCCCGAGGCGATGGCAGCCGCCGCCGACGAGATCGAGATCCTCGCCGAGGAAGGGCCTGCCGCCGAGGAAGAGCCCGCCGCCGAAGCCGAACTTGCATCCAGTGACGAGATTGTTTCCGAAGACAGAGTCGAAGCCGTTGCCGACATGGATGCACTGGACGCACTGGACGCACCGGGCGAAGACGATGCGCTAGCCGCCCTCGACCCCGCCCCCGAAGAGATGCCAACCGAGGCGCCGGAGCCGGAGCTGGAGGCTTCCGACGAGGAGGCTCTGGCGGCGGAAGAAGCGCCTGTCGAGGCCGAAGCCACGGAACCCGAAGCGGCCGAAATGGCCGAACCCCAACCCGAGCCCGAGGCGACTGAGTTTGCTGCAGAGGCCGAGTTCACCGACACCGACGCGGAAATCGGCGGTGCGGGTACCCTCGAAGGCCTGGAAGACCCGGGCGAAGCGGCAACATTAGAAGAGATCATGCGCCGGGTCAGCAAACTGGTCGAGGAGGAGGGCACGCTCGGCAAGCCGACGCGCGGCAGCGTGCGTATCGGCGCGGAATCGTCTGCGGAAAAGCCCAAGGCTGCGTCGAACGGCTGAGCCGTCCTAGCGGCTTTCCAAGTCTTTCAGCGCTTCCGGCGTATCCACGTCCATCAAGATGCCGCCTTGGGCGTCGATGCCGTCGGTTTCGACCTCGGACACCAGTTCCGGATATTCGCCGAGCAGATAACGCGCCCCGACGTCGCCCGCGATCTCCTGAATTTCCGCCGCGAACCGGGCGGCGAAGAGTACCGGATTGCCGCGCTTGCCATGCCAAGTTGGAACGCAGATCGCGCGCCCTTCGAGCGGATTGAAGGCCGCGATCAGCTTATCGATGACGGCGGGCGCCACTCGGGGCATGTCGCCCAGGCAGACCACCACGCCGTCGGCATCCGCCGGGACCGCGGCGAGTCCGCGGTGGAGAGAGGTGCTCAGGCCCGCCGCGTACTCGGCATTGTGAACGCATTTAACATCCAGACCGGCCAG
>CALJLA010000075.1 GCA_937983055.1 uncultured Pseudomonadota bacterium | reverse complement strand
TTTGTTTGATGCAGATGCAGGGGGTGAGCCCGCCCGTGAGTTCGACCAGCGAAGTCCGGCGGACGTCGCGCAGGACGCCGGGTCGCGGAAGTGGCCCGGCGGTCCCGAGCCGCATGCGGCGAGGGATGGCGGGGTCGGCTTGAGGCGAACCCGACACAACCTCCTCGTCTCCACCAGATAAGAAAGCCACCCCCCGCGGGTGATCGCGATCGGCCCAGGATGCGCCCGGGTTCCCGGCTCAGCGCGCCCGCGCCAGCCGCTTCAAGAACACGGCCATTTCCTTTTCCGCCTGCTTGTCCCCTTTCGCGGCCGCCGCGTCGAGACCGCGCTGCCAGGCCATGCGTGCGCCGTCGAGGTCGCCGCTGGCCTGTTTTGCCTTGCCAAGCAGTTTCCAGGCGGCCGAGTAGGCCGGATCGAGTTCGACCGCTCTCTCGAGATGCGCCGCCGCGGACGCGGCGTCGTTCGCCTTGAGGAACTCATTGCCGAGCGAGTAGCGCAGCAGCGCCGAATCCTTGCCCGACTGGAGGAGGGCGAGAAAGCGCTCAAGCGCGGGTGAAGCGTGCATGGGTTGGTACCCGCCGTACTACAGCTCGATGCGGGTGCCGAGCTCCACGACGCGGTTGGCGGGAATCTTGAAAAACCCGGTGGCGCTGGAAGCATTGCGCGACATCACCGCGAAAAGCTTCTCTCGCCACAATGACATTTCCTCGCCGATCTTTGGCACCAGCGTTTGCCGCGACAGGAAGAAAGACGTCTCCATCATGTTGAACTCCAAGCCCTGGCCCCCGGCCAACTCCAGGGCGGCGGGCACGTCCGGCTCATCCTTGTAGCCGTAGTTGACGATTACCCGGAAGAAGTCCTGCGCCAATGGCGATATTTGCAGGCGCTCCTCGTCCGGCACATGGGGGATGTCCATCGTGTTCACCGTGAGAAGTATTACCCGCTCGTGCAGCACCTTGTTGTGATTCAGGTTGTGCAGCAGCGCATGCGGCACGCCTTCGGACGCGGCGGTCAGGAACACCGCAGTGCCGGGCACCCGGGTGGGCGGATGGGCGGTGACGCTTTCGATGAATGGCTCGATGGCGATTGCGCCCGGCGCCAGGCGCCGTAGCAGCAGGGTCCGGCCACGCCGCCAGGTGGCGAAAATGGTGAACAGCACGAGGCCCACCAAGATCGGAAACCAGCCGCCGTGAAACAGCTTGTTGGTCGCGGTTGCCGTGAAGTACGACAGGTCGATCACGAGAAACACGGCGAGCAGGGGCACCGCGATCCACTTCGACCACTTCCAGAGCGAAGTGACGACGAAGAACACCAGAATGGTGTCGATCGCCATCATACCGGTCACGGCCACGCCGTAAGCGCCTGCCAGGTTGCTGGACGATCCGAACCCGACTACCAGCGCCAGCACCGCGAACAGCAGTGTCCAGTTGATCCACGGCATGTAGATCTGTCCGATCTCGCTCTCGGAGGTGTGGAACACGTCCATGCGCGGACAGTAGCCGAGTTGAATTGCCTGCCGGGTCAGGGAGTAGGTGCCGGAAATCACCGCCTGCGACGCGATGACGGTCGCCATGGTGGCCATCGCGACCAGCGGATACAGCGCCCAGGACGGCGCCATGTAGTAGAACGGATGCGCCAGCGCTTTCGGGTCGTGCAGGATCAACGCGCCCTGGCCGAAATAATTGAGCACCAGCGCCGGGAGCACCCACAGCGACCAGGCGATACGGATCGGCGTGCGGCCGAAATGGCCCATGTCGGTGTAGATGCCTTCGGTGCCGGTTATCGCGAGCACCACTGCGCCCAACGCGATGAATCCGGCAAGCTTGTATTCAAGGAAGAACTGCACCGCGTAGGCCGGGCTGAGCGCTGCCAGCACCGATGGTTCATTGGCGATATTGAGGATGCCGAGCAGCGCCAGCACGCCGAACCAGACCACGGTAATCGGGCCGAACAGCGCGCCGACGCTGGCGGTACCTTTTTGCTGCAGCAGGAACAGCAGTACGACGATAACCATCGTCAGTGGAATGACGAATGGCTGCATCGCGGGCGTGGCGACTTCCAGCCCCTCGACCGCGGACAGCACCGAGATGGCCGGTGTGATCATCCCGTCGCCATAGAACAGCGCGGCGCCGAACAGGCCGAGCGACAGCAGCAAAAAGCGTTTGCGCGTGCCGCGACGGGTGGCGCGCAGCACCAGCGCGAGCAGCGCCATCATGCCGCCTTCGCCGCGGTTGTCCGCCCGCAGCATGAACAGCACGTACTTCAGCGTGACGACGACGATGAGCGACCAGAAGATGAGCGACAGAACGCCGAACACGGTGTCGTGGGTCGGCGCCAGCCCGTAGCGGCCGGAGAACGCCTCGCGCATGGTGTACAGCGGGCTGGTGCCGATGTCGCCGAACACCACGCCGATGGCGGCGACGGTCAGCGCCAGCGTGCCCTGCTTCTGCGTACCCTGATCGGCAGCAGTGCTCACGTGCTCACGCCTTTAGCGTGCCAGGGGCGACGGTCAGCCATCGTCCGCCGGTCGGTGGTGACAGGCGCCGGGGTCGGCACATTGGGGCTATCCGGTATGATCAACAAGAGAATGTTGTGGCCGGGCAGGATGAACAGCCGGTCATGTTGTGGCGCAGCATTCTAACTCCGGGAGCACAGAGTGACCAAGAAAGCGATCCAGACCGCGAACGCCCCTCAGGCGATCGGAACTTACTCGCAGGCGATCGACTGCGGGCACACGATTTTCCTGTCCGGACAGATCGGTCTCGATCCAGGCAGCATGCAACTGGTCGATGGGTTCGAGGCGCAGGCGCACCGCGTATTCGCCAACCTGAAAGCGGTCGCCGACGCGGCCGGCGCCAAGCTGGAAGATGCCGTGAAACTGACGGTGTTTCTCACCGACCTGTCGAACTTCGCCCGCCTGAACGACATCATGTCCGAGTATTTCGCCAAACCGTATCCCGCGCGCTCGGCAGTTGGCGTGTCGCAACTGCCGCGCGGCGCCCTGGTCGAGATCGAGGCCATCCTCGCCAGAGGGTGAGCCTTCTGCGATGAGCAACCGGGCCGAGCGCTCGACAGCGCGCCGGAATACGCGCGGCCGACGCGCAGGCGCGGCGCCGGGTTCCGATCGCAGGCAATCGCACGACGCGGGTACGGCAGCGGTAGCGCAGCCTTCCGCGTCGTCGGGCGCGACGTCCGCCGCGAAGGCATCTGCGGAGCTGCACCCGTCGCTGTCCTTCGCGACGCCAGCGGTGCGCGGGCGGCTGCCGAGATCGGCAGGGCGTCGTGCAGGGAAAGAGGGTAGACCGCGGTGGTAGTCGGAGA
>CALJLA010000074.1 GCA_937983055.1 uncultured Pseudomonadota bacterium | reverse complement strand
TGTAAATTTTGATGTCTCTCCTCTCTCTTCTTATCGTCGCTGCTGTTATCGTCAACGCGTTCTAATGTTACGACTTCGTCGTCTTCGGGTTTCTCACCGTCATCATCTCCCGGTTGTTCTTCCCGACGCAGAGCGAGTTTGCCTCGCTGCTGCTCACCATGGCCACTTTCGGGGTGGGCTTCTTCATGCGCCCGGTGGGCGGCATCGTCCTTGGCCTGTATGCCGACCGCAAAGGACGCAAGGCCGCGCTGCAACTGATCATCGGCCTGATGACGCTGTCGATGGCGATGATCGCCTTCGCACCGCCCTACGCAGCCATCGGCGTGGCTGCACCGCTGCTGATGGTGCTCGCACGTTTCCTGCAGGGCTTCGCCACCGGCGGCGAGTTCGCCAGCGCCACCTCGTTTCTCGTCGAAGCCGCACCCGCTGGACGGCGCGGATACTACGGATCGCTGCAAATGGTTGGTCAGAGCCTCGCGGCGCTGACCGGCGCGCTGGCCGCCGCGCTGGTCACGCGGGGACTGACGCCCGAGCAGGTGGATTCCTGGGGCTGGCGCCTGCCCTTCATGTTCGGGTTGATCATCGGGCCGGTCGGCCTGTACATCCGCCGGCACCTGGAGGAGACCGAAGCTTTTCTCGAGGCGCGCCGCACGCCGTCTGCGGTGCCGCCGGCCGGCCGCAGCCTGGCCGCCCATGCCGACCGCATGCTGGTGAGCTTCGGCCTGGTGATCTGCGCAACCATCGCCTATTACGTCGTGCTGGTGTACATGCCGACCTTCGCCCGCACCCAGCTGGGCATACCGCTGGCCGACGCCTTCACCGCGCAGGTGATCGGCCTGCTGTGCCTGACGGCGGTGATTCCGCTGTGCGGCGCGCTGTCGGACCGCGTCGGCCGCAAGCCGGTGCTGCTCGCCGCCACCGTCGCGCTGTTCGTGCTGCTGCTGCCGCTGTTTCACTGGGTACTCGCATCGCCGACATTGACGCGGCTGGCGGTGATGCAGGGCGTGCTGTGCAGCGTGGTGGGCGTGTACTTCGGGCCGATCTCGACGGCGCTGGCCGAACAGTTTCCGACCGGTTTTCGCTCAACCGGGCTGGCGATCGCCTACAACTTCGCGGTCATGCTGTTCGGCGGCTTTGCCCAGTTCATCGTCACCTGGCTGATCCAGGTGACCGGCTCGTCGCTGGCGCCCGCTTATTACGTGATGTTCGGTGCCGCCGTCGGTTTGACTGCATCGCTGTTCCTGATCGAACGCCACCGCGATCCGCACCTGCCGAAGTCGCTCTAGCGGCGTTCGCCGCTCAGCCCGGAGCCGCGCCGCCGGCGCGCAAGCCGGCAAGATAACGCATGCCCTCGATCGCGCGGCTGCCGTACCACGAGGTCATCTCGGCGTCGATCAGCGACACCGCGACCGCCGGCAATGCATGGCCGGGCACTGCCGACTGCGCGTGCGCCATGCGCGCCACTGCATCGACATCGCGCGGGCGAAAAGCATAGGGCTCGGACGACAGCAGCACACGATCGGCCTGCGACAGTACCCCTGACAGATCCACCGCCGGATAGCGATCGCCGCCAGCAATCTCGATCTGGTCCCAGCCGACAGAAGCCAGGGTGCGCGCGATGTAGGTGTCGCGCGAGATCGTCATCCAAGGGTCTTTCCAGATGAGATAGAGCACCCGCTCGCGCGGCAGTTGCGCGGTCGACGCCACCGCCGCGCCGTAGGCCTGGTCGAACGCCTTTGCCAGACGCTCGGCGGCGGCCTGCGCGCCGAAGATGCCGCCCAGCAGACGGTAAAGCGGCGGGTTGTCGAGCGGCCCCATCGGATGGGTCACCACCACATGCGGCACGAACTGCGCCGCCGCGTCCACCGCCGCCTTCGGGTTCTCGTCGACGTTGACGATCAGATGCGTGGGTGCGAGCGCGTGCAGCTTTTCCAGGTCAAAGTCCTTGGTGCCGCCGACTTTCGGCACCTTTCGCACCTTTGCCCTCGGGTGCGTGCAGAAACCGGTGCGGCCGACCACGCAATCGCCGAGGCCGAGCGCGAACAGCAGCTCGGTGATGCTCGGCACCAGGCAGACAATGCGCGCGTCGCTGGCCGGCGCATGCGCCCGGCCAATCGCATCCACGAGGGACGAGTTCGTCGTCATGCGAGCCTATCCAGAAAATCGAAAAGACCATCGAACCACCAAGACACCAAGGGCACCAACGGCACCAACGGCACCAACGGCACCAAAAAACTCGAACAAACTTCTCGCCGGTTTCGGCCGCGCCCTCCGCGTCGAGCGCTCGAATTTGTGCCGTCGCTGTTCTTGGTGTCCTTGATGCCTTGGTGGTTCGCCGAATCTTTCAGTTCTTCCCGCGCGTCTTGGGCCGCGGGCGGTGCTCGGGTTCCGCATAGTCGCCATCGGCGGCGGTCAGCGGGATCTGGCTTTCCTTCAGCGTGCGCAGCACGAAGCTGGACTTGCTGTGGCGAATGCCGGGAATGCGGTACAGGCTCTCGCGCAGCAGGCGTTCATAGTCGCGGGTGTCCTTCACCGCGATGCGGATGTAGTAATCGTAATCGCCCGACACCAGGTAAGCCTCGAGCACTTCCGGAATCTGCTCGAGTTGCTTGCCGAAGTCGAACAGCGTTTCATCGGTGTGGCTGTCGAGCGTGACCTGCACGATGACGCTTTCGCTGTAGCCCACCGCCGCTGGATCGATGCGCACCGTGTAGCCCTGGATCACGCCTTCCGCTTCCATTTTCTTGATGCGGTTCCAGCACGGCGTGGTCGACAGCCCGACTCGCTCGCTGATCTGCTGCAGGCTGGCGCGCGCATCCTCGCGCAGGACGGACAGGATGGCCAGATCGTATTTTCCGAGATTCATTCCCACGACTCGAGCCTTTCAGGGAAAGTTTCCTCATTCTAACCGCAAACAGGAGAAAATCAGGGCGCCTTTTCTTGTTCATCCCGAATACCATGGCGCCATGAACGATCGCGTCTTTACCGAGACCCTGTTGGCCCCCGGCCAGGTTGCGGCCACCCGCACCGGCGCCCAGGCCCTGGTGGACACCCTGGTCGATGCCGGCGTCGAGGTTATTTTCGGCTATCCCGGGGGGGCGGTGCTGCCGCTGTACGACGCGCTGTTCTCGGACACGCGTCTGCGCCATGTGCTGGTGCGCCACGAGCAGGCGGCGGTGCATGCCGCCGAGGGCTATGCCCGCACCACCGGCAAGCCTGGCGTGGTGCTCGTCACCTCCGGCCCGGGCATGAGCAACACCACCACCGGCCTGCTCGACGCGCTGTGCGATTCGGTGCCGGTAGTCTGCATCAGCGGCCAGGTGGCGACGCGGCTGATCGGCACCGATGCTTTCCAGGAATGCGACGCGCTCGGCATCTCCCGGCCGGTCACCAAATGGAACGCCCAGGTGGCCCGCGCCGAGGACGTGCCGGCGCTCACGCGCAAGGCGCTAACGGTCGCGACCCAGGGCCGCCCCGGCCCGGTGCTGATCGATTTTCCCAAAGACCTGCAACTCGCCACCCTGCCGGCCGCGGCGGCGCCACAACCGGCCGCGGCGGCAGCGCCCGCGCAGCTGCCGCTGGCCAATCTGCGCAAGGCGGCCGCGCTGATCGCCCAGGCGAAGCGGCCGGTGTTCTACGGCGGCGGCGGCCTGATCAATTCCGGCCCGGCAGCCTGCGGCGCGTTTACCCGGCTGGTAAAGCTCACCGGCGCGCCCTGCACTCTCACCCTGATGGGCCTGGGCGCGTTTCCCGGTTCAGACGGGCAGTTCCTCGGCATGCTCGGCATGCATGGAACGCTCGAAGCGAACCTCGCAATGCATCGGTCGGACCTGGTGATCTGCGTCGGGGCCCGCTTCGACGACCGCGTCACCGGCCGGCTGGAAGGCTTCTGCCCGGGCGCGAAGAAGATTCACATCGACATTGATCCGGCCTCGATCAACAAGCTGGTCAAGGTCGACGTGCCGATCGTCGGCGACTGTGCCCGTGTGCTCGAAGCGCTGCTCGCGGAGGTCGAAGCGCTGGCGCCGCCCGCGGCACAACTCGAGGGCTGGTGGTCGCAGATCGCGGAATGGCGGGCGCAGGACTGCCTCGGCTTCGAGGCGCGCGACGACGTCATCGTGCCGCAGCAGCTCATGCGAGCACTGCGCGCCGCGCTCGCCGGGCGCGACGCGATCGTCTCCACCGATGTCGGCCAGCACCAGATGTGGGCGGCCCAGCATCTGTGCTTCGACCGGCCACAGCGCTGGCTCACCTCCGGCGGCGCCGGCACCATGGGCTACGGCCTGCCGGCAGCAATCGGCGCCCAGCTCGCGCATCCGGACCGGACGGTGGTGTGCGTCAGCGGTGACGCCTCGGTGCTGATGAACATTCAGGAGCTGTCGACCGCAGTTCAGCATTGCACGCCGGTCAAGTTGGTGCTTTGCAACAACAGCTATATGGGCATGGTGCGACAGTGGCAGGAATTCAATCATGGCGGGCGCTACAGCCACAGCTACACCGCCTCGCTGCCGGATTTCGTCGCGGTGGCGCGCGGCTTCGGCTGGGCCGCCGAACGCGTCACCGATCCGGCGGAGCTTGACGCCGCGCTCGCGCGCTGCCTGGCCCACGACGGGCCGTATTTTCTTGACGTCGCCGTCGAGGCGGAGGAGAACTGTTTTCCGATGATGCCCTCCGGCTGCACGCACGACCAGATACTGCTCAGCGAGGGCTGCTACTACCAGGTGCACGAATCCTCCTGATAATTTGAAATCGAACAAGGTGCGGGATAACTTATCCACGCATCGACGTGACCGCGTCAGCATCATCGGGCGCGGTCTCGCGTTCCAAGTCCCACAAGGAGCAGGACATGCAACAAGTCACACTCGACGACAAGTACGTCGCCACCCAGGGTCGGATCTACCTGACCGGCATTCAGGCGCTGGTGCGCCTCATGCTCGTGCAGCGCCAGCGCGATGCCGCCGCCGGCCTCAATACCGCCGGCTTTGTATCCGGCTATCGCGGCTCGCCGCTGGGCGGGCTCGACGAGGCGCTGTGGAAGGCGAAGAAGCACCTCGAAAAGCATCACGTGCGCTTTCAGCCAGGCGTCAACGAAGAGTTGGCGGCCACTGCGGTGTGGGGCACGCAGCAGGTACATCTGGTCGGCGACACCGATTACGACGGGGTATTCGCGCTGTGGTACGGCAAGGGCCCGGGTGTGGACCGCTGCGGCGACGTATTCAAGCACATGAATTTCGTAGGAACTTCGAAGCACGGCGGGGTACTGCTGGTGGCCGGCGACGACCACGGCGCCTACTCCTCGACGCTGCCGCACCAGAGCGACCACCTGTTCTCGGCGTCGATGATCCCGGTGCTGTATCCCTGCAACGTGCAGGAATACCTCGAGCTCGGCCTGCACGGCATCGCCATGTCGCGTTTTTCCGGCTGTGCGGTCGGCTTCAAGGCGCTGGCGGACACTGTCGAATCGTCCGCCTCGATCGACGGCGACCTGTCCAAGCCGGAGATCATCCTGCCGAAAGACTTCGTGATGCCGCCGGGCGGGCTCAATACCCGGCTGTCCAGCGACACGCTTGGCACCCAGGCGCGCAAGCAAGAGCAGCTGATGCAGGACTACAAGATCTATGCGGCCCTGGCCTATTCGCGCGCCAACAAGTTGAACCGGACGATGATCGACTCGCCGCATGCGAAGCTCGGTATCGTCGCCTCCGGCAAATCGTACATGGACGTGCTCGAAGCCCTGGAGGAGCTGGGCATTTCCGAGCAGCGCGCGGCCGAGATCGGCATCCGGGTGTTCAAGGTGTCGATGCCCTGGCCGCTGGAGCCGGACGGCATCCGCGAGTTCTCGCGCGGGCTCGATGAGATCCTCGTGGTCGAGGAAAAGCGCCAGATGGTCGAGTACCAGCTCAAAGAGCAGCTCTACAACTGGCAGCCGGACGTGCGTCCGCGGGTGATCGGAAAGTTCGACGACCAGGGCGAGTGGGTGCATCCGCGCGGCGAGTGGCTGCTGCCCGCCAAGGGCGACTTCTCGGTGGCGCAGATCGCACGCGTGATTGCCTCGCGCATCTCGCGCTTCCACCAGAGCGACCTGATCAAGGCGCGGCTCACCTTCCTCGACGCCAAGGAAGCGGTGCTGCAAAAGGCGGTGGACACGCCGCCGCGCCCGGCGTGGTACTGCTCAGGCTGCCCGCACAACACCTCGACCAAGGTGCCGGAAGGCAGCCTGGCGCTGGCCGGCATCGGCTGCCATGTGATGGCCACCGCCATCTACCCTGAGCACAACAAGACCATGACGCAGATGGGCGGCGAAGGCGTCACCTGGATCGGCCAGGCGCCGTTTTCCAAGCGCCCGCATGTTTTCGCCAATCTCGGCGACGGCACCTATTTCCATTCCGGCCTGCTGGCGATCCGCGCCGCGGTGGCCGCCAACGTCAATATCACCTACAAGATCCTTTACAACGACGCGGTGGCGATGACCGGCGGCCAGCCGATCGACGGCACGCTCACCGTGCCGATGATCGCCCAGCAGCTGGTCGGCGAAGGCATCCAGCGCATCGCGCTGGTGACCGAAGACCTGTCCCGCTACGCGGACCGCTCGGCGCTGCCGGCGCAGGTCACGATAAACGACCGCCGCGACCTGGAAGCGGTGCAGAAGGAACTGCGCGAAGTGAAGGGCGTATCGGCGCTGATCTACGACCAGACCTGTGCCGCGGAAAAGCGCCGCCGCCGCAAGAAGGGCGAGTACCCGGTTTCGACCCGGCGGGTATTCATCAACGAGGCGGTGTGCGAAGGCTGCGGCGACTGCGGCGTGCAGTCGAACTGCACCTCGATCCTGCCA
Organism: uncultured Pseudomonadota bacterium; assembly: GCA_937983055.1. Taxonomy (GTDB): domain Bacteria; phylum Pseudomonadota; class Gammaproteobacteria; order Burkholderiales; family Eutrophovitaceae; genus CALJLA01. Next base: position 34,145 of record CALJLA010000074.1, on the reverse strand, counting down.
CTGGAAACCGAGTTCGGCCGCAAACGCGTGATCGACCAGTCTTCCTGCAACCAGGACTTCTCCTGCGTCAAGGGCTTCTGCCCGAGTTTCGTCACCGTCGAAGGCGGCACGCCGCGCAAGTCGAAGCTGGCGAAGACGGCGAAGGACGCCGACTTCGGCGCCCTGCCACAACCGGCGCTGCCTGAGGCCGGCGCCGCACCCTACAACATCCTGATCACCGGCATCGGCGGCACCGGCGTGATCACCGTGGGCGCCCTGCTCGGCATGGCGGCGCATCTCGAAGGCAAGGGCGCCTCGGCGCTGGACATGACCGGCATGTCGCAAAAGAACGGCGCGGTCACCTCGCATGTGCGCATCGGCGCGACCCCGCAGGACATCCGCGCCCAGCGCATTGCCACGGGCGAGGCCGACCTCATCCTCGGCTGCGACATGCTGACCGCCGGCGCCCAGGACGCGATCGCCAAGACCCGGCCCGGCCGCACCGTCGCGGTGATCAACACCCACGAGCAGCCCACCGGCCACTTCGCGCAGCAGCCCGACTGGTCGTTCTCGGAGGAGCGGGTGCGCGCGCTGATCAACGAAGCGGTCGACAATCACGCGCATTTCGTCGAAGCCACGCGAATCGCCACTGCGCTGATGGGCGATTCGATCGCCACCAACCTGTTCATGCTCGGATTCGCGTTCCAGAAGGGCCTCATCCCGCTGGCGGAAGCCTCGCTGATGCGGGCGATCGAGCTGAACGGCGTGGCGATCGAAGCCAACAAGCAGGCTTTCCTGTGGGGCCGGCGCGCCGCGCACGATCTTGCGCGTGTCGAGAAAGTGGCCTCGCCGCCACGCCCGGTGGTGGTGCAGATGCCGCAGAGCCTGGACAAGCTGGTCGAGCGTCGGGTGGCCTTCCTCACCGACTAGCAGGAAGCCGCATACGCCCGCGAGGCCCGGGATTTCGTCGAGAAGGTGCGAATCGCCGAAGCCAGGCTCGGCCGCGGCGACGCACTTGCCAAAGCCGTCGCGAAGTACCTGTTCAAGCTGATGGCCTACAAGGACGAGTACGAAGTCGCACGCCTGTATTCCGATCCGGCGTTCGAGCAGCGACTGAAGGACACTTTCGAGGGCAACTTCAGCATCAAGTACAACCTGGCGCCGCCGCTCGTCGCCAGGCGCGATGCCCAGGGCCGGCTGGTCAAGTCGGAGTACGGGCGCTGGATGAAGCCGATGTTCTCGCTGCTGGCGCGCCTGCGGTTCCTGCGCGGCAGCGCACTGGATGTGTTCGGCTACAGCGAGGAGCGGCGCACCGAGCGGCAACTGATCCAGGACTACCGTGCTTCAATCGAGCGTGCGCTGGCGCGCCTCGACGAGCACAACCTGCCCAAAGTGCTCGAGCTCGCCAACCTGCCGGAGCATATTCGCGGCTTCGGTCATGTGAAAGAGCGGCACCTGGAGGAAGTCCGGAAAACGTGGCGATCACTTGACTCCGCCGTTGCCGGCAGCAAGAAGCTGGATGTGGCAGCGTGATGCCATGCGCGCCCTTCCGCAACGCAACACCCGTAGCCGCGTGCCGAACGCCGCGCATGACCGATTTACGAGCAGCACAACCTTGTCAATAATTCCCAACGTGTCCGCCGGTGGCGGCATCGATGCCGTCCGGCAGTCCGGCAGATACCAATAATCGAGGCGATTCACCATGACCGATCTCAGCGTCCAGACTACCGAGCAGCAAAGTACCGCCAAGTACCGCGTTCGCTTCGTCACCGCCGCCAGCCTGTTCGACGGTCACGATGCATCGATCAATATCGTGCGCCGCATCCTGCAGTCGCTTGGCGTGGAAGTCATTCACCTGGGTCACAACCGCTCGGTGGACGAAATTGTCACTGCAGCGGTGCAGGAAGATGCCCAGGGCATTGCCATCTCCTCCTACCAGGGCGGGCATACCGAGTACTTCAAGTACATGATCGACCTGCTGAAGGAACGCGGCGCAGGCGAAGTGCGCGTGTTCGGCGGCGGTGGCGGCGTGATCGTGCCCCACGAAATCAAGGAACTGCACGACTACGGCGTCGCGCGCATCTATTCGCCGGAAGACGGCGCGAAGCTGGGCCTGCAAGGCATGATCGAGGACATGATCCGGATCGCCGACCGCGATCTGTCCTCCGAACTGCCGGCGCGTATCGATCCGCTGTTCGAGGGCGAACGTCGCACGCTTGCGCGAGTCATTACCGCGCTGGAAAACGGCAAGCTGCCCGCCCCGATGTACGAGGCGCTCACCAAGCACGCCAAGGCACACGACAGCGTGCCGGTGCTCGGCATCACCGGAACCGGCGGCTCCGGCAAGAGCTCGCTCACCGACGAGCTGGTCCTGCGCCTGCGCCACGACCAGGCGGAAAAGCTCAAGATCGCGGTGATCGCGGTCGACCCCTCGCGGCGCAAGACCGGCGGCGCCCTGCTTGGCGATCGAATCCGCATGAACTCGATCAATCATCCAAACATTTACATGCGCTCACTCGCCACCCGCAATGCCGAGATGGAGATCACGCGCTGTCTGCCGGACGTGATTGCCGCCTGCAAGGCGGCCGCCTTTGACCTGGTGATCGTAGAGACCTCCGGCATCGGTCAGGGCGACGCCGCCATCGTGCCGCATGTCGACTACTCGCTGTACGTGATGACCCCGGAGTTCGGCGCCGCCAGCCAGCTGGAAAAGATCGACATGCTCGACTTCGCCGATTTCGTGGCGATCAACAAGTTCGATCGCCGCGGCGCGCAAGACGCGCTGCGCGACGTGCGCAAGCAGATGCAGCGCAACAAGTCGGCGTTTTCAACGCCAGTCGACAAGATGCCGGTGTTCGGCACCATCGCCGCGCGCTTCAACGACGACGGCGTCACCGCGCTGTACCAGTCGATCGCCGCCAAGCTGACCGAAGGCGGCCTCAAGCTCTCGGAAGGCCGGCTGCCGAAGGTTCAGACCACACAGTCCTCGGCGCAGAACGTCATCGTGCCGGCGGCGCGCAGCCGCTATCTGGCCGAGATCGCCCAGACGGTGCGCGGCTATCACCAGCGCACCGAGCGCCAGGCCACGCTCGCGCGCGAGCGGCAGCAGCTGCGCGAAGCGCGCCGCATGCTGGAAAAGGTCAAAAAGCCGGTGGAGGATCTCGAGCCGCTGATCGCCGAACGCGACCAGGCGCTCGATCCCGATGCCAAGGCGTTGCTGGAGAAGTGGCCGGAGGTCAAGCACACCTACAGCCAGGACGAGTATGTGGTGAAGTCCCGTGACAAGGAGATCCGCACCAAGCTCTTCCACACCTCGCTGTCCGGTACCCGGATTCCGAAGGTGGCGCTGCCGCGCTTCAAGGACGACGGCGAGACCCTGTCCTGGCTGATGCGCGAGAACGTGCCCGGCAGCTATCCGTACACCGCCGGGGTGTTCGAGTTCAAGCGCGAGGGCGAAGACCCCACCCGGATGTTCGCCGGCGAGGGCGACCCCTTCCGCACCAACGCCCGCTTCAAGTACCTGTCGAAAGACATGCCGGCCAAGCGGCTGTCCACCGCCTTCGACTCGGTCACCCTGTACGGCAACGATCCGGACGAGCGGCCCGACATCTACGGCAAGGTCGGCAACTCCGGCGTGTCGATCGCCACGCTCGACGACATGAAGGTGCTCTACTCGGGCTTCGACCTGTGCGACCCGACCACTTCGGTATCGATGACCATCAACGGGCCGGCGCCCAGCCTCCTGGCGATGTTCCTCAACACCGCCATCGACCAGCGCATCGACGATTTCGTCGAGAAGCACGGCCGCCAGCCGAGCGAGGAAGAGCGCGCGAGAATCCGCGCCTGGACGCTGGAGAACGTGCGCGGCACGGTACAGGCCGACATCCTGAAGGAAGATCAGGGCCAGAACACCTGCATCTTCTCCACCGAGTTCTCGCTCAAGGTCATGGGCGACATCCAGGAGTTCTTCACCCGGAACAAGGTGCGCAACTTCTATTCGGTGTCGATTTCCGGTTATCACATCGCCGAGGCCGGCGCCAATCCGATCTCTCAGCTGGCGTTCACCCTGTCCAACGGCTTTACCTTCGTCGAGGCCTATCTCGCCCGCGGCATGTCCATCGACGAGTTCGCACCCAACCTGTCGTTCTTCTTCAGTAACGGCATGGACCCGGAATACACTGTGATCGGCCGGGTGGCGCGCCGCATCTGGGCCGTGGCGATGAAGGAGCGTTACGGCGCCAATGAGCGCTCGCAGAAGCTCAAGTACCACTGCCAGACCTCCGGGCGCTCGCTGCACGCCCAGGAAATCGCCTTCAACGACATCCGCACCACGCTGCAGGCGCTGATCGCCACCTACGACAACGCCAACTCGCTGCACACCAATGCCTACGACGAGGCGATCACCACGCCCACCGAGGAAAGCGTGCGGCGGGCGATGGCGATCCAGCTCATCATCAACCGCGAGTGGGGCCTGGCGAAGAACGAGAACCCGAACCAGGGCAGCTTCATCATCGACGAGCTGACCGACCTGGTCGAGGAGGCGGTGCTCAAGGAGTTCGAGCGCATCTCCGAGCGCGGCGGCGTGCTGGGCGCCATGGAAACCGGCTACCAGCGCGGCAAGATCCAGGAAGAATCGCTCTACTACGAGCACAAGAAGCACGACGGCTCGTATCCGATCATCGGGGTCAACACCTTCCGCAACCCCGACGGCGAAGAGCACGGCGGCAGCGTGCCGCTGGCGCGCTCCACCGAGGAAGAGAAGCAGGGTCAGATCAAGCGCCTGCGGGACTTCCAGAAGCGCCACGCCAAGGAATCCGGTCCGGCGCTGGAGCGGCTGAAGCAGACGGTGGTCGACAACGGCAACGTGTTCGCCGAATTGATGAACGCGGTGCGCTACTGCTCGCTCGGCCAGATCACCCAGGCGCTGTTCGAGGTGGGCGGGCAGTACCGCCGAAATATGTAATAGGTAAAGCTATTGGGGGTATAGCTTTACTTAAGATTACCCCCTAGGTAAGCTGACCTTACTTAGTCGACAGCCAAGTAAAGTTCAGCCGGTTCTGCCTTACCTATGCGGGAAGAAGACTTTACCGACCGACGGTCGGGGGAATTGGTCAGGACGGCTAACGGAAACTGGGCCTTCATGCCCAATCCGTTACCGCCTGCCATCGATTACAGCGCCACGCTGGTCGCCCAGCTTTCCGAAGCTGACGCCGCCCTGGCGGAGCTTTCAGGGGTCGGCCGTCAACTGGCGAATCCGGCCCTGCTCATCGGTCCCTACCTGAACGTGGAAGCTCGGTTGTCCTCGCAGATCGAGGGCACCGTCGCCAGCTACGCCGACATGTTCGTCGACCAGATAGAGGACAGCGGCGAAGCCCGCGACAGCGTGCGCGAGGTAAACAACTACGTTCGGGCCCTGCACTTCGGGGTGCAGCAACTGGACGCCATCCCGTTCTCGCTACGCCTTGTTCGCGAGTTGCACCGGGTACTCATGACCGGCGTACGGGGGCAGAACCGCGCCCCCGGAGAGTTCCGCACAACCCAGAATTACGTTGGCGCATCCAGGACGGGAGAATCCACCGCGATCTACGTACCCCCGCCTGTCCCGCAGATGCACATGGCGCTGGACGCCTGGGAACGTTTTGCCCACGACGCGCAACACGTCATCCCGGAGTTGGTGCGATGCGCCCTGCTGCACGTCCAGTTCGAAAGCATTCATCCATTCAACGATGGCAATGGACGCACTGGTCGATTGTTGATACCGCTTTACCTGATGCAGCGCGGTCGCCTGTCGCGACCACTGCTGTACCTGTCCGCCTACATCGATGCGCGCCGGCGTGACTATTACGAGCTGCTGCAACGAACCCGGACCCACGGGGCATGGGAAGAATGGCTGGAGTTCTTCCTGAGGGGCGTAGCAGTTACCGCCCGAGCCGCGCTCAGCCAGACGCAGTCGCTGCTCGACCTGCGCGCCGGGCTTATCGGTGAAACCCGCGACGTGCCCAATGCGGATGTTCTGATCGACGCGTTGTTTGCGAACCCGTTTACCACGCTTCCGGCTACCACGCGCATCATCGGCAAGACCACGCCGACGGCAAGCGCGCTGATCAATGCCCTGAAAGCCCGCGGTGTCCTGGAAGAAGTGACCGGCAAACAACGAAGACGGGTTTACGTCGTGCGGCGCATTCTGGCCATCATCGAACGCGCGGAAGCCATCTGACTGGGCGAGGTACTCGCGGAACATCTGCGCCTGCATACGAGTATTACCGACGGTCCGGGACCGGCTACCAGCGCGGCAAGCTACAGAAAGAGTCGCTGTACTAAGAACAAAGAACCTAAGCGACTCGTACCCGCTCTTCGAGATCAAGGCTTTCCGCAATGCCCGTGGCGAGATGCAACATGGCAGTGCGCCACTAATATCCACCATCGAAGGTTATAGGACTGCGGTACACCGCGATTATTGAGCCTTTCTGCCTCCATGATCTAAGTAGCCGCCCGACCAAGCTGAATGCCAGCACCAAGGCAGCTGTTCACCGATCGCGGCGATATAGTAGCTTCAAGGTACACAGTCAATCAAAGTCGCCAGTCTAATTGCGCAATGCAGCTGCATATCAAAGGCGTAAGGAGGACCTTGTGAAGATTGAAAGAGCGCTTGAGTTTGGCATGTCGAGAATGATGCTCGAGAAACTTCAAGCGCGCGGAATTCCGCAATTCACTGCGGCTCAGTCTGAGGCCCTGAAGGCTGGGCTTTGCAAGGGAACAAGTCTCTTGGTTTGCGCCCCCACGTCCTCGGGAAAGACAACCATCGCCGAGATCGCAGCAGTCGAAGGCGCGCGCAATGGACACCGAACCGTTTACCTCGTATCGCACAGAGCACTAGCCGAAGAGAAGTACCGATTATTCCTTCAGTCGTACTCCGAGCCAGGAAAGAAGTGGTTCGACGTCTCTATTGCAACAGGGGATCGCACAGAGGGTGACTGGCACTCAGGAATACTCGTGTCGACTTACGAGAAGTACTTGGCTCTTCTCTGCAGTAGCGTAAGTTTTGATATGAAAGAGCAAGTCGTCGTCGCGGACGAAATCCAGATTCTCGGAGAAGAAAACCGAGGTCCAGATATAGAGTTGTTATGCACGCTGCTGCGACGCGCGAAACCACGTCAAATCGTGGCCCTGTCCGCAACCATCTCCAACCCTAAAGATGTCGCTGCTTGGTTAGGCTGCACATCTGTTGAAGTCAAGAGACGCGATGTACCGCTGGAGTGCCAAGTCTGGTACGAAGGTAACTCCATCTACTGCCACGCAGGTGAAACCGACGTATTTGAAGGTAGGGAAAGGCGCGCCTTGCCAAGCAATACACTCGAAGCAGTCGATTACCTTCTTCAAAAAAATCGTGGACCGATTCTTGTGTTCACGCTGACTCGACCGCAAGCGAGAAAACTGGCTGAGGCATACGCCTCGAAGCGACAACATGCTGCCAGAGGTCTTCAGTATGCAGAGCAATTTGACTTGTTCAGCGAGCCGTCCACTCTCGTTCGTTCGTTAATGCAAGTATCGCAACGGGGCGTTGTATTTCACACCGCCGACCTTACACACTCAGAGCGAACCCTTATTGAGAGCGGACTTAGGGACAGCCTCTTCGAGGTTGTGTTCGCAACACCAACTCTCGCAGCAGGAGTTAATTTTCCCTTCCAAACGGTGCTGTTCGATGGCTTCTACAGATCCTTTGTTCCAGGGCATCCGTGGTTGCCTAGATCAGATTTTCAGAACATGGCAGGTCGTGCAGGTCGATTAGGTATGCATGAGAAAGGATATGCCGTGCTCTTGGCCAATTCAGCGGTCGAGTTTGAAAAGGCGCGCGAGCTCATTTCTTCGCCGATTGAGCCCCTTCAGTCAGCGTTTCCATCTTGCAGCCTTCGAAAGATTGTTCTTGCGATGATTGCTAGCAAAGTGGTTCGTCGCCCAGACGATCTTCTCAAGTTCTTCGAAGACACACTCTGGTGGCAACAAACCCTCGATCGCAATCCCAAGGTACTAGAAGAGTTTCCTCGATTACTTGAGGGTGCCACCGAGTATCTTGAACAGAACAAGCTAATAGTTAGGGGAAAGGGGCGAATTTTTGCCACGCGGATTGGAGTGGCGACTGCGGGAACGGGGCTCTTACCTCAAACCGTTATTCAACTTCTCGACTTGTTCAGGAAGAACATTACTGAATTTGATAAAGCTCAGAGTACTTGGCAGCCGGCAGCAATTCATGCGATATGCGCGAGCGAGGAGTTTGGCGAGAATGGACAGCGATTGCTTCCTTATGCGTGGAAGAATCAGCCTCAAGATAGCGCATGGCACTGGATAAGCGCGAGAACGCTGTTCTCGAACCCGGAGCACGCCGACAACGCAGATCGCGTTATTAACGCGACCTTTGGGTTGGCAAAATGGATCGAAGGTGTCCCAGAGCGGGTTCTCTCCAACCTAATCCCTCCGATTTCCTATGGCTATATGCAAGGCCTAGGAAACGAGGCGGGTTGGGTGTTGGACGGCTTGAGTCATGTCATGCGGGTTCCAGAAGCGGGTTTCCCCTCTCAAGTTCCGAACTATCTTTCTGATCTGTCGGGCTCCTTGCGGTACGGATTGCCGCTAGTTATGCTCGACACGCTGCGTGCCGCCGAGGCTTGTGGCGTTCCCGGCTTTGGTCGTCACCGCGCCATGGCGCTGTTTGACGCCAAACTAACTTCGCCAAACGACATCCTCAACGCCGACCGCAAACTTCTCGTAAGTATTCTTGAAAGCGAAGAAAGAGCAGACCGCTTGATCGAAGCCCTGCTTGGATATTTTGACGCGCCATTAGTCACTTTAAAGGTAAGGCATATTGAACGTGCCCACACCGTTAACACGGACGCCGATCTTGTCGATCAGGCTTACACGTTAACCGGTGAAGCATATGAAGGTCCCATCGAGAATCTTCTCAGATTGGTTCAAGAATGGCGGGTTACCAAACTTGACACTGTAAAAAGGCAAGGATTTCCGGACCTTCTTATCGAATTTGATGGTCGAGCAGCAGTCGTCGAATGCAAAACAAAGCAGCGCGGCACGGCCACGATTAGCAAAGACGAAGCGTTTGCTGTACTTACCAAGGGTACAAATATTCAGAAGGATCACTCCATTACCATTGGTAAGCCAGACTTTGATGAATTCTCTAAAGGAAAGGCAAATGGTTCGAAGGAAATCACTCTTATCCGGCACCAAGATTTCATCGAGGCAATTCTTCGGTATAAGGCAGGCAAACTATCGGCTCGTTTGCTGTTTCAATGGTTGATGAACCCGGGCTACGCCAAACTGGACGCACTTGATGCGATGGCGCTTCGGGGCGGCGACGAGTAGTGCGGAAAACAGATTGGGGGTCCGCGAGGTATTGGTTAGAGCTTTGCCGGTCCGTTGATCTGCGCACGCCGCGTTACCAGTACTGAAATCTTAATTAGTCGTGCGCATATTCTCGGATCTGGGTTTCTCGAGCGCCCTCGCCGTATCGCCGGCTACATCATTAAACCAACTGTGGTGATCGAGCTACCTGCGCAATAGATGACGAATAAGACGCGCTCAATGAGCGCCTCAGCAAGGAGTCAACACATCTTTGCGACGCTGCAAGCGATTCTCTTTGAACAGCGGCTAAAGCCAGCAACCGATCGCAAAGCTCTGCGAATTGCCGTTGGAGATCAGTTGGCGGCACCGGCACGGGAAGCGCTCTTAGAGTTTCGAGGTTGATGTTCTTCTGCGCGGCCTGTGGTGCTAAGAGTTCCAGCGTTGGTTGCAGAAAGGATAGCCACACTTGAATGTAAGTCGTGGCGACCACTTCGCTGGGGATAAAACCCACAACGCTGTCCGGAAAACATGCGTCAAAAGTAAGCACGCCTGTCTTGGCGATGTTTGCGGCGATTGTTATGCAGAGGGTCCCCTTTGGCCAAAGTTTGCTCTGGGCAAGACCAGCTTCTGAGTAAGTTGCGGAGTAGCTGACAATCCTGCCTCCGCTGTTTGCCACGTCACCGGTCTGTATAAAGGGGAACGAGCCCCCATAAAGCTCGGCCGCATCGCGAGGTCTGTGACGAGAGCGCCCACGATCGAGCCGCCCGACTTCTCCAAGGGTAGATAAGGGCCACCCCTTCGGATTCGTCGCCGGGTCACCGAACATGTCGAGGAAGAGCGCGGGGATGATGGCTTGGGCCTTTTTCTGCGCCTCGCGGCGCAGACGGACAATTCCTTCGGCGCGGGATAGCAGGTCGACGATTCGGCGCTGCTCATCTAGAGGTGGCACCGGGATCGGCGCGGCCTTGACCAATGATATCGGCAATGACGGAAGGCTAGTGGTCTGAGCTTGATGACGCGGATCGTAAGTTAAGGACCAGTAGTACAAGTATTCTGGATCTACAACTCGCGTATCGGGTATAACTGTGGCGAGATGCGACACCACGTAGGCGTCAATGCCCAAGAGTGCTCGGTGGTTCAGGTTGACCGATGCGCCGCTCTTCGGGATCAACAGCGTGCCCCGTGGGAACAATCTCAACCTGCATCGGGACGCAGTATCGTCGGCTAACTTGTCCGCAGTTTCGGTCAATGACTTTGTGTGGTGAAACCGCCCTACGTCCTGCATTCGAACGAAAGCAGCTCCGTTGGCGGCAAAGTCGCGCTGTTGCTGTGGTGCCGGATTGCCAGTGGCAACCTCCGCCACGTCACTCAGCTTCAGCACGCGCCAACCGTTCATCCTGCCTCACTGAGCGCAGCGCGCAATGCCTGAACTTCCTCGAGAATCTCCGAATCAGTAGCCGCCGGCTCGTCCGGCAATTCTCGCGGGTCCTGATGGTCGACCTGCGCCTGGCTCGTCGGCCGGTAGCGGCCGGCCGACAGGTTGAAGTCATTGGCGCGTAGCGTGGGTTCGTCGGCGAACCACCACTTTTCGGTCCACTCGGCTTTCGGGTCGCGCTGGTTCCACTTCTGCAGGCCGGCCTCGCAGTTCTTGTAGGCGGCGATCAGTTCGGGCAGGTCGTCGGCTTCGATCGGGGTGTCGTGGTTGGCGTCGAGCTTGTAGCCGTCGTTATCGGCGTGCAGGAACAGCACGTTCTCGGTCTTGCCGCCTTTGCGGAAGAAGAGCACCGAGGTCTTCACGCCGGAGTAGGGCTGGAATACGCCGCCGGGCAGGCTGAGCACCGCCTCGACGCGGTTGTTTTCGATCAACTGGCGGCGCAATTCCTTGTGCGCGCCGGTGGAACCGAACAGCACGCCTTCGGGCACGATCACGCCACAGCGGCCGCCCTCACCGCCCGTCCCTTTCTTCGAGGACGAGGGGGCCCGGAGGCTGTCGAGCATGTACTTGAGAAACAGCAGTTCGGTCGCGGTGGTCGTGCCGACTTTCACGTCGTCAACGATGCGGTCCTTGTCGACCCTGCCAGAGAACGGCGGATTGGCGAGCACGACGTGGTAGCCCTCTTGCGGCAGGCCGAGCTCGTTCTTGCGTTCGGCATCCAGCGTGGTGGTCAGCACGTTGCGCAGCAGGATGCGCACGTTCGGCAGGCGCCGAAGCGCCCGAGTCATGGGGGCGAGCCGCACCATCTTCGGATCGACGTCGTTGCCGTAGAAGGTCTGGTTCTGCAGCACGGAGTGCTGGGCGGCCGAGAGCCGGTCGCCGAGGCCACGAGTCTGGCGCTTGCCGTCGACTTCGACGGTCTGGATCGCGTCGGGCGAGGAGTTCGTCAGGCGGATGTGGTTGTACGCGGCCACCAGAAAGCCCGCCGTGCCCGCCGCCGGGTCGTAAATCGACTCGCCGATCTTCGGGTCGATGATCTCGACGATGGCGCGGATGATGTGGCGCGGGGTGCGGAACTGGCCGAGTTCGCCTGCCTGCTTGATCTGCTTCAGCACATGCTCGAACAGGTCGCCCTTGGTGTCGGCATCGGACCGATCAAGGTGCAGGCCGTCGACCAGCGTCACCACCTGGGTCAGCACCGTCGGTTCGTCGATGACCAGCCGCGCGCCCTGCATGAAGTTGACTTGCGAGCGGTCCGCCACATCGGCAAAGAACGGGAACACCTCGTCGCGCACGAAGCGCACCAGCGGCTCACCCGACAGGCCCTTGGCCCACACCGACCAGCGGAAGCGCTCCCTCGGGATTCTGGTCTCGCCGGATTTCAGCGCATTGAGCGGATTCTTCAGCGTCCAGCTGCCGGCAAACAGGCTTTCGTGTTTCTGCTTGAGCACCTTGGCGCGCTCGGTGTTCTCCGCGTCGATACCTTCCACCAGGTAGAAGAAGAACAGGAAAGCAAGCTGCTCGGCGTTACTGACGGGGTCGGGATAGCCGCCGCCGTACAGATAGTCCCGTATCTGGTCGACGGCACGGCGCATGTCCGGGGTAAGTGGCATGGTTCGTTGCGTTTCCTTACGAAGCGGCTGCATCCCGCGGCGAGGCGTCGCCGCGGCCTTGATCCCCACCGCCGAACCCCTCCGCATTCAGCGCACCCAACAAAACGCCCAAAGCGGCCTCGCCGCCGAACACGCGGCGCGCCTCCGGCAGGCCGCCCATCAGCGTGAACGGCGAAAAGGCGAAGTGCCCGGCGCTGAATTCGTCGTAGGCGTCGGCGTTGGCGCGAAGCTGGCTGCCGACCACTTTCAGCCAGCGCGTCTGCTCGGGCGAGAGGCCGTTTTCCTGCGCCAGCAGCCAGGCCTCGAAGCGGGCGCCGACCGCGGCGGCCTTTGCCTCGGACGGGGCGGGAAATTCGATTTTTCCGTTCTCGTCGACGGTGACCCACTCGCGGGTGGTTGGGTCGATGCGGTCGTCGATATCGAGCGAGAGCAGCCGGCGCGGCCCGTATTTCTTCTTCTTCATGCGGGCGATCACGAAGCCGCCGCCGCCCGCCTCGTCTTCGTCGCCGTGAAAGTCGGTCACGCCGACGAAATCGAACAGCGTGAACACTGGCTTGCCCTTGAGCTTGCGCGTGCCGCGCCCGCGCATCTGCTGGTACAGGATGGCAGAGCGGGTGAAGCGGGCGAACACCAGGTTCACCACCTCCGGGCAGTCGAAGCCGGTGTCGAGCATGTTCACCGACACCAGGATCTGCGGGAACGGCTCTTTCTTGAAGCGCTTGATCTTGGTCATGCCATCGACCGTGTCGTCCGCCCCCATGCCGGACACGACATAGTCGGCATAGCGGATCTCCGGCGCCGGCTTTTTGTCGGCAAACGCCTCGTCGAGCAGCCGCGCCAGGGTTTCGGCATGGCGCTTGGTCACGGCGAACACAATGGCCTTGCCCAGCAGCGGCTTGCGCAGCACGCCCTTGGCGTCGGTGTAGCCGCTTTCCAGCACCTCGCGAAACTCCCGCACGATGGCGCGGTTGCGCTCGGGGATGGTGAACCGCCGCTCCAGCGCTGCGGGATCGACGACGATGCTCTGCTCCGCCCCGAAGAGCTGCTCCAGCTCGGCGCGGGCCGAAGCATCCATCGCGCGCCAGTCCAGTTCGTCGCGCCGCACCGGAAATCCACCCTCGGCGGCAGTCTTTACGGTCTTGGCCCGGTAAATCTGGTAAGGCACCAGGAAGCCGTCGCGGATCGCGTCCTTGAGCTTGTAGCTGAAAGTCGGTCGCTCGACTTCGAAAAAGCGCAGGGTGTCGCGGACGAAGAGCTTGTCTTCCTCTTCGTTGAAGTCGTCCAGCTCGGCGGCAACGCAGGGAGTCGCCGTCAGCCCGATCTGCAGGCCATCGAAATGCTTGAGCACCCCGCTCCACTTGCCGTAGATCGAGCGGTGGCATTCGTCGGAGATCACCAGGTCGAAATAGCCGGACGAGTAGTCGCGGTAGATGTTCACCATACTTTGCAGCGTGGTGATGGTGATGCGCTTTTCGTCCTGGAAGCGGCGTCCGGCGCGCAGCACATAGGCCGGCAGTTCGAGCAGATGTTCGGCGAAGGCATCCTCGGTCTGCTTGGCTAGCGGGATGCGGTCCACCAGAAACAGCACCCGCGTCACCGCCCCGGCGTCGAACAGCCGCTTGATCAACGCAGCGGCGGTGCGAGTCTTGCCGGTGCCGGTGGCCATCTCGACCAGCATCTTGCGGCGACCGGCGGCGATTTCCCGGCACAGCGTGTCGATGCACTCCACCTGGTAGTCGCGCTCGACGATGCGCCGGTCGATGTCGATGGACAGCGGGTCACGCTTGAGCTTGAGGGTCGCGGCGCGGCGCTCCAGGTCACCCTGCGAGAAAAAGGTCTTGATCGGCCGCGGGAAGGCCTCCGTGCGCCATTCCCAGAAGCGGATTTCCTCGCCGTTGGAAAGAAAGACATAGGGCACGTCGAGCTGCTCGGCATAGGCCCGCGCCTGCGCCTCGGCCTCGGCGGGATTGACCGACGCCTTCTTGGCCTCGATTACCGCCAGCGCCCGGCCATGGCGGTCGCACAGCACATAGTCGGCGCGGCTGCGGTCCGGCAGCATGTACTCGAAACGCACCGCGTTGGGATTGAGCACGTCCCAGCCCTGCTCCTTGAGCTGGGCGTCGATCTTGACGCGGGAGAACGGTTCGTTGGTGCCGGGCATCGCTCTACGATCAGGCCGGCGCCCGATGGGAGGGCCGATGGCCCGGCAAGCGTCCGGCGATCGCGCCTCGGGTGGAGCGGCAGGGCGATCTGAGCACCACGGTTGCGTCACTCGGACTGCGGGCCATCTATTGTTCCTGTCTTGGGGGTACCGCGAACGCGATGATATCCCCAGACACGGATGTATGAAGCACCCTCCCGCGCCGGGAGCGTCGCCAGTCAGGGCTTGCGCGACGGGCGCCCTTTCGCGTCCTGAAAGGGAAACAATCCCATCCTGAAACTCTGCGCCATGTGGCGGGCGACATGGAGCGCCCGCGCCGCGTGCTCAGGTTTCAGCGTCTCGGCTGCCGCCGACTCGAACACCGCCAGCCAGTGCCCGAACGCCTCCGGCGGAAAGTCGAGCTTTGCGTGCGGCGCATAGGCGTTGGCGCTGTAGCGGCCGGTGCCGTGCACCACCCCGGACCAGAAATCCGCCACCCGCGCGATATGCGGTTCCCAGTCGTGAATCGCCGAACGGAAGATCGGCCCCAGTACCGGGTCGGCGAGCCCGCGCTGGTAGAACAGACGCACCATCCGCTCGATGGCGGCCTCATCGTCGCTGCCTGGATTCATTGCCGGAGAGTCGCCTGAAAAAGAGGGGACGCTAGCAAAGCGCGCGCGGCGCGGCAATCCGGATTGGGTATGCTGGCGCGGCCCATGCGATCGGACTGTCCGCTTCCGGCACGTGATGCCGCTCCGTCCCCGCGCCTGAAACGCGCGCTTGCCCGCCGCCGCGCCGGTACCGCCAATGGCGGCTGAGCGCGCGCCGCGGAGGCCGGCACCGGTGACGCATCGCGCGGTGCTGTCGATCGCCCTGCCGATCATGCTGTCCAACCTGTCCACGCCGCTGCTCGGGGTGGTGGACACCGCGGTGATCGGCCGCATCCCCGACCCCGCCCACATCGGCGGCGTGGCGCTTGGCGCGCTGGTGTTCACCCTGCTGTTCTGGGCCTTCGGCTTCCTGCGCATGGGCACCACCGGGCTTACCGCCCAGGCGCTGGGCGCCGACGATGCGGACGAGATTCGTGCCAGCCTGGGGCGCGCGCTGCTGATTGCCGTGCTCATTGGCGCGGCGCTGATCGCGCTGCAATGGCCGATCGGCTGGCTGGCGTTTGCCCTGCTCGAGGGCAGCGAACGGGTCGAAAGCCTGGCCGCCGAGTACTACGCCATCCGCATCTGGGCAGCGCCGGCCACGCTCGCCAACTATGCGCTGCTCGGCTGGTTCATCGGGCTCGGGCGCGCGCCATTGGCGCTGGCGCTGCAACTCACCCTGAATCTCGCGAACATGGCGCTGGATGCCTGGTTCGTGCTCGGGCTGGACCTCGGCGTGCGCGGGGTGGCGCTCGGCACCGTGCTCGCGGAATTGCTGGCGGCCGCGGTCGGACTGTTCATCGCCGCGCGCCACCTCGGGCGGCTCGGCGGCCGCTGGGAGCTTGCGCGGCTGCGGGCGGCGCAGCGTCACGCACGCCCCCTCGCGGTCAACCGCGACATCATGATCCGCTCGCTGGCGCTGATTTTCGTGTTCGTGTGGTTTACCGCGCAGGGCGCGAAGAGCGGCGACGCCATCCTGGCGGCGAACGCGGTGCTGATGCACTTCGTCACCGTATCGGCGTATTTTCTGGACGGGCTTGCCTTCGCCGCCGAGGCGCTGGTCGGTCGCGCCATCGGCGCGGCGCAGCGCGCCGGGCTCACCGCCGCTGCGCGGCTGACAACGCTGTGGGCGGCCGGCGTAGCGCTGCTCGCCTCGCTGCTGCTCGCGCTGTTCGGCGCCCAGATGGTGGATCTGCTCACCGTCGACCCCAGCGTGCGCGCGCTGGCACGGCTGTATCTGCCGTGGGCGGCCGCCGCGCCGCTCGCCGGCGTGTGGTGCTTCCAGCTCGACGGCATCTTCATCGGCGCGACCCGCACGCCGCAGATGCGCGATGCCATGCTGCTGTCGACCGGCATCTTTGTGGCCGCCTGGTGGCTGCTCGCGCCGCTCGGCAACCACGGCCTGTGGGCCGCCCTGTATGTGCACTACGCGGCGCGCACCGCGACGCTGTACTACCACTATCCGGCGCTGACCCGCTCGGTGCCGGCCTGAGCCGATTGCGCGCCGGCGCAGACCGAACAACCCTCAGCGATACAGCAGGACTGTTTCGCGCTCGGCCCGCCACGACTGTTCGTCGGCGCCGGCCAGCGCGTCGAGATCGGCCGGCGTCGCCTGCGCATCGTCGACCCAGCGGCGCAGCAGCTCGCTGCCGTTGATGAGATCGATGGCGAGGCGGTCGCGCTCGTACTCATAGGGAAAATCTCGCCAAAGATCGTAACCCGGCGCCAGCCGGCGCAACGCCTTGAAGGCGAGCGCCTGCAGCCGCCAGGGCCGGAACGCGGCATGGTCGTAGTGCCGCGGGTCCTCGACATGGATCTGCACGCCGGCACAAAGCTTCCCCGCATGCTTGTGAAAGGTGGGCTCGAACCAGCAGGGCCGCAGCCGGCAGCCGCGCAGCCAGTCCAGCGCCAGCGCCTGCATTTCGCCGATCAGCAAGCGCGGGTCGAGCTCCGGCGCGCCGAACAGTTCCAGCGGTCGGGTGGTGCCGCGGCCTTCCGACAAGTGGGTGCCTGCCAGCATCACGGTGCCGGCGTAGCCGCCCGCCATCGACAGGTTCGGCGCATTCGGGCTGGGGTTGATCCAGCTGCGCTCGTTGAGCGGCCAGCCGTACCCGGGCGCCGCGTCCGGTTGCCAGCCTTCCATCCCGATCACCCGGCAGTCGACGTCGAGGCGAAGCCCGGCGATAAACCAGCGGGCCAGCTCGCCCATGGTGAGCCCGTGGCGCATCGGCAGCGGACCGGCGCCGACAAAGCTTTCCCAGCCTGCGCGCAGGCGCAGCCCTTCCACCGGACGGCCGGCCGGATTGGGCCGGTCCAGCACCCACACGCGCTTGCCGGCACCGGCGCACGCTTCCAGCACGTAGCGCAGCGTGGTGATGAAGGTGTAGATGCGGCAGCCGAGATCCTGCAGATCGACCAGCAGCACGTCGAAGCTGTCGAGCATCGCCGCGGTCGGCCGGCGCACCTCGCCGTACAGACTGAACACCGGGATGCCGTGCACCGGGTCGCGGTAGTCGGGCGACTCCACCATGTTGTCCTGCTTGTCGCCGCGCAGCCCATGCTGGGGACCGAGGGCGCTGGCAAGCTTCAGGTCCGGCAGCGCGCACAGCGCATCGAGTGCGTGCGTCAGATCGCGCGTGACCGAGGCGGGGTGCGCGAGCAGCGCGACGCGCTGGCCGGCCAGCGGCTTGCGCAAGGCCGGCTCTTCCAGCAGGCGGTCGAGTCCGAATCTCATCGCGTGGGTTCCGGCGCAGGCAGCCGCAGCACGAAGGCGCCGGGATGGTGGAAATCGGGTGCGGCGCCCGGATGCGCCAGCGCCCAGTAGCCGAGCCGTCCCTGCGCATCCTCGATCACCGTCGAAAGCCCCAGCCAAAGGACCTGCGCCTCGCGCAGTTCGGGCAGCGAAGCCAGGTCGATCGTCGCGGTCAGCTGCAGCCGGCCGGACTCTTCCGCCACCGAGATCTCCGTCGGCTTCGCGGCTTCCGCCCCCGCGAAGCCTTCACGATAATCGGACAGTCGGTAAACCGCCCACTCGCCCGAAGGCGAGAAGTTGAACTCATGGTAGCTGCGCGCGCCTTCGGCCTTGACGAAGGCTTCGAAGCACAGGTGCGTCCACAGGTCGTGTCCGCGGCGCGGCCCGGCAAACGCCGGAATGGCCAGCGCGTCGAGCGCACCGGTCAGCCGGTAGCGCAGGCGCAGGCTGGTGCCGTCGGCGCGCACGCCGACGGCGATGCGGGTAACGGGCATTGCCGGCGAAGACGGATGGGCGGTTAGGGCGACTTCGCGCTCACCGGCGGGCTGTGCGGGCGATAGGTTCACGGCACGCCGATTCTAGCGGGAGAACGCCCGCGTGCCGCGCCGGCATGCGCGCCGGTCAGGCGCCGTAGCTGCGCAGCGCGTCGAAAGCGAGCCCGGCGACGCCGCCGTACTCGACCTTGAGCAGACCCTGGGCCTCGAGACGGCGCAGCGCCTGATTGACAAGTTGCCGGGAAACGCCCGCGAGATAACCGATTTCTTCCTGCGAGATCGACAGCCGCGGCCCGATGCCGGGATACAGGATGGGATTGAACAGCTCGCCCAGGCTGCGCGCGATGCGGGCGTCGGTGTCGAGGAGCCGCTCGTATTCGATCAATGCGATGAACTGCGCCAGCCGCTCGTTGAGCTGGCGCAGCAGGAAGCGGTTGAAGCCGATGCTGCTGTCGAGCAGCCACAGAAACGTTTCGCGCGGCATCAGGGCAATGCGCGAGTCACGCAAGGCAAGGACGTCGTACTTGCGCGGATCGGTCTTCAGCAGCGAGCCCTCGCCCAGCCAGCCGCCGCTCGGCACGCCGGTGAAGGTCACCGGCCGGCCGTCGGCGGAGACCGTCTGGATCTTGACTAGTCCCTCGAGCACCCCGACCCAGGCGTCGACCGGTTCGCCTTTGCGGCACACCGAAGTCCCGGCGGCGCAAAAGCGCTCCACGACGTCGCGCTCGATCCGCGCCAGCTGCGCGCCATCGAGGGTTTTCGCCCACAAGGTGGATCTGAGATGTTCGGAGAGCGTGGCCATCGCGGAAATTGTCGGCGAAGCGACAGCCGCTGCCGCGGCCCGCCGGTATGGTATCGGCCTGCGGCGGTCGGCAGGGCTGCCGCGGCATAGTAAGCTGTCGGCATTATCCGATCCATACAAGAGCATCCCCGGTCCGCGCCGGCGGATGTCTGGACACCGGGAGGAGCCCGCTTGTCGCAGTCCGGCACCGGCCGCACGCCGGGAACCGACACCTTTCCACGGCTGCTGCTGGAGCACGCCCGCCGGCGCCCGGATCGTGTCGCCATGCGCGAGAAGGATCTGGGCATCTGGCAGAGCTGGACCTGGCGCGAGGTGGCCGACGAGGTGCGCTGGCTTGCCTGCGGGCTGGCGGCGCGCGGCTTTCGCCGCGGCATGAACCTCGGCATCGTCGGCGACAATCGTCCGCGGCTGTACTGGGGCTTCGCCGCCGCCCAGGCGCTGGGCGGCGTGCCGGGGCCGATCTACCAGGACTCGATCGCCCAGGAAATGCTGTACGTCCTGGAGAACGCCGAGATCGGTTTTGCCCTGGTGGAAGACCAGGAGCAGGTCGACAAGCTGCTCGAGCTGCTGCCGCAGGCGCCGGGGTTGAAGCACATCATCTATGACGACCCGCGCGGGCTGCGCAATTACAACGAGCCACAGCTGTTGCCGTACGAGGAGCTGCGCGAGATCGGCCGCGAGTACGACGAAGCGCATCCGGACTTTTTTGAGCGCGAGGTGCTGGCCGGGGGCGCCGACGACATCTGCGTGATCCTGTACACCTCCGGCACCACCAGCAAGCCGAAGGGCGTGTGCCACACGCACGCGTCCTTCCTGGCGGCGGCCCGCGGCGATGTCGCCTTCGACCGCTTCGACGAGCGCGACTCGGTGCTGTCCTACCTGCCGATGGCCTGGATCGGCGATCACCTGTTTTCCTATGCGCAGGCGCTGGTGGCCGGCTTCACCGTGAACTGCCCGGAATCGTCCGAAACGGTAATGACCGACATGCGCGAGATCGGGCCGACCTATTACTTCGCGCCGCCGCGGGTGTTCGAGAACCTGCTGACCCAGGTGATGATCCGGATCGAGGACGCCAGCGCGCTGAAGCGCTGGCTGTTTCATCGATTCATGGCGGTGGCACGGCGCTGCGGCCCGGATCTGATGGACGGCCGGCCGGTGGGCCTCGCCGATCGCCTGCTGTACGCGCTGGGCGATTCGCTGGTGTACGGGCCGCTGCGCAACGTGCTTGGCATGAGTCGCATCCGCGTCGCATACACCGGCGGCGCCGCGATCGGCCCGGATCTGTACCGCTTCTACCGCTCGATCGGCATCAATCTCAAGCAGCTCTACGGCCAGACTGAAACCGCGGTGTACGTGTGCAAGCAGCCCAACGGCGAAGCCAAGATCGACAGCGTCGGCAAGCCGCTGCCGGGGGTGGAGATCCGCATCGCGGACAACGGCGAAATCTGGGTGAAGACGCCCGGCATGCTGAAGGAATACTACAAGCGCCCGGACGCCACCGCGGAATCGATCTCGCCCGACGGGTACTTCATGACCGGCGACGCCGGATTTCTCGACGATGATGGCCATCTCAAGATCATCGACCGCGCCAAGGATGTCGGCAAGCTCAGGGACGGCACCCTGTTCGCGCCGCAGTT
This sequence comes from uncultured Pseudomonadota bacterium, assembly GCA_937983055.1. Classification (GTDB taxonomy): domain Bacteria; phylum Pseudomonadota; class Gammaproteobacteria; order Burkholderiales; family Eutrophovitaceae; genus CALJLA01. The sequence goes on along the minus strand of CALJLA010000074.1, from coordinate 13,292 downwards.
TCTGGAGAACAAGCTCAAGTTCTTCCCTTTCATCAAGGAAGCGGTGTGCTTCGGCGACGGCCGCGACAAGGTGTGCGCCTTCATCAACATCGACGTGCAGGCGGTGGGCAACTGGGCGGAAAAGCGGGGGCTGGCCTACGCCGGGTATGTCGACCTGGCCGCCAAGCCGGAGGTTTACGAACTGATTCACGACTGCGTGCGCAAGGTCAATGAAGACCTGGCGACCGAGTCGCATCTCGCCGGCTCGCAGATCGCGCGCTTTCTGGTGCTGCACAAGGAGCTCGATGCCGACGACGACGAGCTGACTCGCACCCGCAAGGTGCGGCGCGGCTTCATCGCCGAAAAATACCGGCCACTGGTCGAAGCGCTCTACGACGGCTCGACGCGCTGCGCGATCGAAACGCAGGTGCGCTTCGAGGACGGGCGCGCAGGCGTGGTGCGCGCCGACGTGCACATCGACGACGTCCGGACCGGCGCCCCCCAGCGCAAAGCAGCGTGATGACCCGAATCCTCGGCGAGCCGATCCTGTCGGTGGACAACATCTCCCTCGCCTTTGGCGGGGTCAAGGCGTTGGCGAACGTAAGCTTTCACGTGCGCGAGCACGAGATTCTCGCCATCATCGGGCCGAACGGCGCCGGAAAGAGCTCGATGCTCAACGTGATCAACGGCGTGTACCGGCCGCAGGTAGGCGAGATCCGCTTCCGCGACCGCGCATGGAAGCGCATGGTGCCTTACGAGGCGGCACGCCTCGGCATCGCCCGCACCTTCCAGAACATCGCGCTGTTCAAGGGGATGTCGGTGCTCGACAACATCATGACCGGGCGCAATCTGAAGATGCGCTCCGGGCTCATCAGGCAGGCGCTGTACTGGGGGCCGAATCTGCGCGAGGAGATCGAGCACCGGGAGAAGGTCGAGCACATCATCGATTTCCTGCAGATCGAACATGTGCGCAAGACGCCGGTCGGCCGGCTGCCCTACGGACTGCAAAAACGGGTCGAACTGGCGCGGGCGCTGGCTGCCGAGCCGACCCTGCTGCTGCTGGACGAGCCGATGGCCGGAATGAACGTCGAGGAGAAGCAGGACATGAGCCGCTTCGTGCTCGACGTGAACGAGGAATTCGGCACCACCATCGTGCTGATCGAGCACGACATGGGGGTGGTGATGGACATCAGCGACCGGGTGGTGGTGCTCGATTACGGACGCAAGATCGGCGACGGCACCCCGGACGAGATCCGCGCCAACCCGGAAGTGATCGCCGCCTACCTGGGGGTGGCGCACTGATGCGTCGTGTTCACCACAGAGGGCACAGAGGAACTGCAATTCCCGTCGGCCCGGGCCGGCAACGCAGCGCCTGTCGTGCGTGTGCTTCGGCAACCGCGCGCGGTTCTCGTTCGCCCCTTTCTGTGATCTCTGTGTCCGCTGTGCTAAAGGACGCGGTGGCGAAATGACATTCTTCTTCGAAGTGCTGATCGGGGGGCTGCTGGCGGGGGTGATGTACTCGCTGGTGGCCCTGGGCTTCGTGCTGATCTACAAGGCGTCCGGGGTGTTCAACTTCGCCCAGGGCGCAATGGTGTTCTTCGCCGCCCTCACCTTCGTCGGCGTGCAGGAGCAGTTCGGGCTTTCGTTCTGGCCGGCATTCGCGGTGGCGCTCGGCGCGATGGTGCTGCTGGGCGTGCTGACCGAGAAAATCGTGCTGAGGCCGCTGGTCAACCAGCCGCAGATCACGCTCTTCATGGTGACGATCGGGCTGGCTTTCTTCATCGAGGGCCTGGCACAGCTTGTCTGGGGCACCAACGTCTACCCGCTCAACCTCGGCATCCGCGACGAGCCGATCGAGGCGATCCTCGAGAACTTCGACATGGTGATCAGCCGCTTCGACCTGGTGGCGGCGCTGGTGGCCGGCGTGCTGGTCGCGGTGCTGGCGGTGTTCTTCCAGGTCACCAAGATCGGCCGCGCGCTGCGCGCAGTGGCGGACGATCACCAGGCGGCGCTCTCGGTCGGCATCCCGCTCAAGACGATCTGGGCAATCGTGTGGTCGGTGGCGGGCTTCGTGGCGCTGGTTGCCGGGCTGATGTGGGGCGCGCGAAACGGCGTGCAGTTCGCCCTCACGTTTGTGGCGCTGAAGGCGCTGCCGGTGCTGATTCTCGGCGGCTTCGCCTCGGTGCTCGGCGCCGTCGTCGGCGGACTCATCATCGGCGCGCTGGAAAAGCTCGCCGCCGTCTACATCGACCCCCCAATCCGCGGCGGAATCGAGAGCTGGTTTGCCTATGTGGCCGCCCTGCTGTTCCTGCTGGTGCGACCCGAGGGCCTGTTCGGCGAGCGGAGGATCGATCGTGTCTAGGGCGTGCAATTTGAAACGACAAATCGACCACAGAGACACAGAGGGCCCAGAGGGTACAGAGGGTTTTGTCGGACCACGCGCGCCGGGGCTCGCCGATTCGCGGTCGCTGACGGCGAGCGGCGAGTCCGATTCCCGAGTTCCTGCTTTTCTCTGTGTCTCTGTGGTGAAAACCGACTGACATGCTCTACCGCGAAGCCGGACAGTTCAAATCGAGCTACGCCGAGGACCAGGCGCTGTTCCCGATCCGCCAGGATCGCTACGGCATGCTGGTGCTGCTGGCGATCGCCTTTGTCGGCGTGCCGCTGTTTGCCAGCGACTACTGGCTGACCGCGATCCTGGTGCCGTTTCTGGTGTTTTCGCTGGCCGCGCTGGGCCTCAATATCCTGACCGGCTACGCCGGGCAGTTGTCACTCGGGACCGCCGCGTTCATGGCGGTCGGCGCCTTCGCCGCCTACAACTTCGAGCTGCGGGTGCCGGGGTTGCCGGTGCTGGTGAGCTTCGTGCTCGCCGGCCTGGTCGCCGCGCTGGTCGGCATTGCCTTCGGTCTGCCGAGCCTGCGTATCCGCGGTTTTTACCTGGCGGTGGCGACGCTGGCGGCCCAGTTCTTCATTCCCTGGTTGCTGGTGAAGGTGAGCTGGTTCTCCAACTACAGCGCCTCCGGCGTCATCACCACCCAGCCGATCGAGATCCTCGGGTTCGTGTTCGACAGCCCGACGCGCAAGTACCTGCTGGTGCTGGCGATCGTATGCGTGTTGGCGCTGGCGGCGAAGAACCTGGTGCGCAGCAGCATCGGACGCGCCTGGATGGCGGTGCGCGACATGGACGTGGCCGCGGAGGTGATCGGCATCCGTATCGTGCGCGCCAAGCTGATCGCCTTTGCGGTGAGTTCGTTTTACTGCGGCATCGCCGGCGCGTTGTACGCCTACGCCTATCTCGGCAGCGTCGAGCCGGACGGCTTCAATCTGGACCTGTCCTTCCGCATCCTGTTCATGATCATCATCGGCGGGGTGGGCAGCATTCTCGGCTCGTTTCTCGGCGCCGCGTTTATCACGGTATTGCCGATTTTTCTCGACGTGCTGTTGACCGACGGCGCGCATCTGTTCAACCTGAGTCTGCCCGCCGGCGTTACTTCGATGGCGCAGCTGGTGGTGTTCGGCGGGCTGATCATCTTCTTCCTGATCGTCGAGCCGCACGGGCTCGCGCGACTGTGGCAAATTGCAAAGGAAAAGCTCCGGCTCTGGCCGTTTCCGCACTGAGCGCCCCGGAGCAACGAACATTGACGAACACTGGAGGACACGGCATGAAACCACTGAGAGCGATCGCGGCGCTGCTGCTGGCAGTGGCGGCCGGGGCGCTGTCCACGCAGGTCATCGCGCAGGCAGCCGGCACGCAGTTCATCGGCATTACCGGATACCGGGTGGGGCCCTACGGCCCCAACGGCGCAGCCTTCTTCACCGGCTTCATCGACTACCTCGAGCTGGTGAACCAGCGCGACGGCGGGGTGAACGGCGTCAAGCTGTCCTGGGAGGAATGCGAGACCGAATACAACACCGCCAAGGGCCTGGAATGCTACGAGCGCCTGAAGACCCGCACTGCCACCGGCCCCACCGCGATCCATCCGATGTCCACCGGCATTACCTACGGCCTGCTCGACAAGGCGCCGGAGGACAAGATTCCGCTGATTACGCTGGGCTACGGGCGCACCGACGCGGTGGACGGCCGGGTATTTCCCTGGGTGTTTCCGATCCTCTCGAACTACTGGTCGGCTGCTACCGGCATCGTGAACTTCATCGGGGAGCAGGAAGGCGGGCTCGCCAAGCTCAAGGGCAAGAAGATCGTGCTGCTGTATCACGACTCGGCCTACGGCAAGGAGCCGCATCCGGTGCTGGAGGCCGAGGCGAAGAAGCACGGCTTCGACCTGGTGATGGTGCCGGTGCCGCATCCGGGTAACGAGCAACAGTCGCAGTGGCTACAGATTCGTCGCGAGCGGCCCGATTGGGTGATCTTGTGGGGCTGGGGCGTAATGAACGCCACTGCACTGAAGACTGCCCAGAAAGTCGGCCCTCCGCGCGACAAGATGGCCGGCAATTGGCGGGCCGGCCCCGAGATCGAGACCGAGGCGGCGGGGGCAGCAGCGGCGAACGAAAACAACACCGCCAGACAGACCCGCGCGGGCACCGATTTCCCGGTGGTGCAGGACGTGCTCAAGCATGTTTACGCGAGCGGCAAGGGTGGCAACAAGTCGCTGGTGGGAACGGTGCTGTGGAACCGTGGCATGGCGGCCGCCATGATCACGGTCGAGGCGGTGCGCACGGCGCAGGCGAAGTACGGCAAGAAGCCGATGTCCGGCGCGCAGGTGCGCTGGGGTCTGGAAAACCTGAACCTCGACCAGAAGCGGCTCGACCAGCTTGGCTTCGGTTCGATGATCCCCACACTGGCGGTGTCGTGCACCGATCATGAAGGCTCGGGGCTGGTGCGGTTCCAGCAGTGGGACGGCAAACGCTGGAAGACGGCGTCGCAGTGGATGAGCGGCGACCGCGCACTGGTGAAGAAGATGGTGCAGGAATCGGCGGCCCAGTACGCGAAGGAAAAAGGCATCAAGCCCGCCTGCCTGAAGGGCTGAGGCGCCGCATGCGCGTACAGCAACGCCAGCCCGGGGGCGCACGGACGCGGTGCGCCGGTGCCCGCGTGCGCGGAGGTCGGGCGCGATGAGTGCACCATTGCTGTCGGTCAACAACATCGAGGTCATCTACGACCATGTGATCCTGGTGCTCAAGGGCGTGTCGCTTACCGTGGAGCAGGGCCGGATCGTCGCCCTGCTCGGGGCCAACGGCGCCGGCAAGACCACCACACTCAAGGCGATATCCAACCTGCTCAGATCCGAGCGAGGCGAAGTCACCAAGGGCTACATCGAGTATCGCGGCGCGCGCATCGACCGGCTCACGCCGTGGGAGCTAGTGAAGCTGGGTGTGGTGCAGGTCATGGAAGGTCGCCACTGCTTTCAGCACCTGACGGTGGAGGAGAACCTGCTCACCGGCGCCTTCACCCGCAGCGCCAACCGCGCCGAGATTCGTCGGGATCTGGAGAAGGTTTACGACTATTTTCCGCGACTGCAGCAGCGACGCAAGAGCCAGGCGGGCTACACCTCCGGCGGCGAACAGCAGATGACGGCGATCGGGCGCGCGCTGATGGCGAAGCCGAGCATGATTTTGCTCGACGAGCCGTCGATGGGACTGGCACCTCAGGTGGTGGAAGAGATCTTCGGCATCGTGCGCGACCTCAACCAGAAGGAGGGCGTGAGCTTTCTGCTCGCCGAGCAGAACACCAACACTGCGCTGCGCTTTGCCGAGTACGGCTATATCCTGGAAAACGGCCGGGTGGTCATGGACGGGCCGGCCCGCGACCTCGCCAACAACGAAGACGTGAAGGAGTTCTACCTGGGCCTGTCGGGCGCCGGGCGGAAAAGCTTCCGCGATGCCAAGCACTACCGGCGGCGCAAGCGCTGGCTGGCCTGACATGAAGAGGCGTACTAACCACAGAGACACAGAGGCACAGAGAAAAGCCGGGCCGCCGGATTCCAGACGCGCGAGCGTCGACCTGCAACGTCGACCAGACCGGCGGCGCCTTCGGTGGGCGACGAATCCAATCAACCCCCGGTTGTTCGCTGTCTCTGTGCCTTCTGTACCTCTGTGGTTAAGCTGAAATGCCCGATTACTACGACGACCTCGAAACCCGTGACCCGCAGGCGCGCGAGCATGCCCTGTTCGCCACCCTGCCCGGGCAGATCGCACATGCGAAGACGCATGCGCCCTACTTCGCGGCCCTGCTGAAGGACGTCGATCCCGCGGCCGTCAGCCATCGCGGCGCGCTTGCGCGGCTGCCGGTGACCCGCAAGTCCGACCTCATCGAACTGCAGAAGCAGGATCTGCCCTTCGGGGGCATGACCGCCCTGCCGGCCGGCCGGCTCGGCCGGGTGTTCGCCTCGCCCGGGCCGATCTACGATCCACAGGGCGCGCGCGGCGATTTCTGGCGCTTCGGACGCGCGCTGTGGGCTGCAGGCTTTCGCCCCGGCGAGCTGGTGCACAACACCTTCGCCTATCACTTCACCCCCGCCGGCTTCATGATGGATCTGGCGGCGCAGGCGATCGGCTGCGCAGTGTTTCCCGCCGGCACCGGCCAGACCGAACTGCAGGTACAGACCATTGCCGACCTGTCGCCGGCGGGCTATGCCGGCACGCCCTCTTTTCTAAAGATCCTGCTGGAGAAAGCGGATGAACTGAAGGCCGACGTCTCCAGTCTGCGCAAGGCGCTGGTATCGGGCGAGGCGCTGCTGCCGGCGGTGCGCGAACTGCTGACGCAGCGCGGCATCGAGGTGCGCCAGTGCTACGGCACCGCGGACCTTGGCCTGATCGCCTACGAGACCGAGCCGATGGCGGGGCTGATCGTCGACGAGGGCGTAATCGTGGAGATTGTGCGGCCGGGCACCGGCGACCCGGTGCCGGAAGGCGAGGTGGGCGAGGTGGTGGTGACCACGCTGTGCAACGAATATCCGCTGATCCGCTTTGCCACCGGCGATCTGTCGGCGGTGGCACCCGGCGCGAGCCCCTGCGGCCGCACCAACCTGCGCATCAGGGGCTGGATGGGGCGCGCCGACCAGACCACCAAGGTCAAGGGCATGTTCGTGCACCCCTCGCAGATCGGCGAAGTGGCAAAACGCCATGCCGAAATCGTCCGCGCACGGCTGAGCGTGGCGCACGATGAGCAGCAGAACGACCGCATGACCCTCGCCTGCGAGGTGCGCAGCGGCAGCGACGCGCTTGCCGAGCAGATCGCCCAGACCCTGCGCGATGTGACCAAGCTGCGCGGCGACGTGAAACTGCTCGATCCCGGATCGCTGCCGAACGACGGCAAGGTGATCGAGGACCTGCGCAGGTACGACTAGCCGCATTCAACACAGAAACACAGAGAGCACAGAGGACTTGCCGCAGGCACTCTTTCGGTTGAAGAGCCGTGCAGCGCGATGTGAAATTCGGGTTGCAGCACCGTCGATCTGACTGCCCGTCAATGTCTGTGCTCTTTGTGTCTCTGTGGTCAATTCTTTGAATGGAAATCCAATGAGCAGCCACCCGATCAGCAAGTACCCTGTCCCGAAACTGGACGCCCTGCCGGAAGACATCCGCACCAAGATGCTCGAAGTGCAGGAGAAAGCCGGGTTCATTCCCAACGTGTTTCTCACGCTCGCGCACCGCCCCGACGAGTTTCGCGCCTTCTTCGCCTATCACGATGCGCTAATGCTGCGGGATTCGGGCCTCAGCAAGGCGGAAAAGGAAATGATCGTGGTGGCCACCAGCGGGCTCAACCAGTGTCCTTACTGCGTGATCGCCCATGGCGCGATCCTGCGCATCTACGCGAAGAACCCGCAGATCGCCGACCAGGTGGCCATTCATCACCGCAAGGCCGATCTCACGCCGCGCCAGAAGGCAATGCTGGATTTCGCCTGCAAGCTGGCGCGCACCCCCGAGGCGCTGACCGACGCCGACCATGAGAGCCTGCGCGGCCACGGCTTCAGCGAAGAAGACATCTGGGACATTGGCGGCATCACCGCGCTGTTTGCCCTGTCGAACCGCATGGCGCACCTGATCGGGATGCGCGCGAACGACGAGTTCTACCTGCTGGGGCGCGTACCACCCGCCAGAAAGTAGCAGCGCATGAATCGTCGGTCACCGGGGAGCATTTATGCCTGTGAACCGAGCAATGTCGGACCGGCATGAGGTGAAGGAGAGGCCGATGCTATACTTTTCAGCATGCGGCATCGCGTCATCCCATGGCGCGAAACGACCGGCACACCCGCGTTCAATCACAGGTGAGAAAAATGGCTGCGCTTCCAGACGACGACCCCCAGGAAACACAAGAATGGCTCGAGGCGCTTGACGGCGTCCTGAAGCATGAGGGGCCGGAACGTGCCCACTACATTCTCGAGCAGCTGATCGAGAAGGCGCGGCGCTCGGGCGCCTTCCTCCCCTACAGCGCGAATACCGCCTACATCAACACGATCCCGCCGGGCAAGGAAGAGAAGTCGCCCGGCGACCATGAGATCGAGCATCGCATCCGCTCCTATGCCCGCTGGAACGCGGCGGCCATGGTGCTGCGGGCGAACAAACACACCAACGTGGGTGGCCACATTGCGAGTTTCGCGTCTGCAGCGACCCTGTACGACGTGGGCTTCAACCACTTCTGGCATGCACCATCGGAAGCACATGGCGGCGACCTGGTGTTCGTTCAGGGGCACTCGGCGACCGGCGTCTACGCGCGTGCGTTCATGCTGGGCCGCTTGACAGAAGCGCAGCTCGACAACTTCCGCCAGGAAGTCGATGGCAAGGGACTGTCGTCCTATCCGCATCCCTGGCTGATGCCGGATTTCTGGCAATTCCCCACGGTATCGATGGGCCTGGGGCCGATCATGGCGATCTATCAGGCGCGCTTCATGAAATACTTGAACGACCGCGGGATCGTCAACACCGAGGGGCGCAAAGTGTGGTGCTTTCTGGGCGACGGCGAAACCGACGAGCCGGAGTCGATGGGCGCGATCGGGGTCGCCGCGCGCGAGAAGCTGGACAACCTGGTCTTCGTGGTCAACTGCAACCTGCAGCGGCTGGACGGTCCGGTGCGCGGCAACGGCAAGATCATCCAGGAACTGGAGAGCGATTTTCGCGGCGCCGGCTGGAACGTGATCAAGGTAATCTGGGGTTCGTACTGGGACCCGCTGCTGGCGCGCGACACCAAGGGCCTGCTGCAGAAACGCATGGAAGAGTGCGTCGACGGCGAATACCAGACCTTCAAGTCGAAGGACGGCGCCTATGTGCGCAAGCATTTCTTCGGCAAGTATCCCGAGCTGCTGGAGATGGTGTCGAACATGACCGACGACGACATCTGGCGGCTCAACCGCGGCGGCCACGACCCGCACAAGATCTACGCCGCCTACGCCGCGGCGGTCAAGCACCAGGGCCAGCCTACTGTCATTCTCGCCAAGACCATCAAGGGCTACGGCATGGGCGAGGCCGGCGAGGCGCAGAACATCACCCATCAGCAAAAGAAGATGGGCACCACCTCGCTGAAGGCGTTCCGCAACCGCTTCAACCTGCCGATTGCGGACGAGCAGCTCGACGAGATTCCCTATCTCAAGCTGGAGGAAGGCTCGCCCGAACTGGAGTACATGCGCGCCAACCGCAAGCGGCTGGGCGGCTACCTCCCGACGCGCCGCCGCCAGGGCGACCGGCTGGAAGTGCCCGCGCTGTCGGCGTTCGAGGCCCTGTTGAAAAGCAGCGAAGAGCGCGAGATGTCGACCACGATGGCCTTTGTGCGCGTGCTCGCCACCCTGGTGCGCGACAAGAAAATCGGCAAGCGGGTGGTGCCGATCGTGCCGGACGAATCGCGCACCTTCGGCATGGAGGGCATGTTCCGGCAGCTCGGCATCTGGTCGTCGGTAGGCCAGCTTTACACGCCGGAAGACGCCGATCAGCTGATGTTCTACAAGGAAGACAAGAACGGGCAGATCCTGCAGGAAGGCATCAACGAGCCGGGTGCAATGTCGTCCTGGATTGCCGCCGCCACGTCGTACTCGACGCACGGCGTATCGATGATCCCCTTCTACATCTATTACTCGATGTTCGGCTTCCAGCGCATCGGCGACCTGGCCTGGGCGGCAGGCGACCAGCGTGCGCGCGGCTTCCTGCTGGGTGGCACTGCCGGCCGCACCACGCTGAACGGCGAGGGCTTGCAGCACGAGGACGGCCACAGCCATCTGATCTCGTCGACCATACCGAACTGCATCTCCTACGACCCGACCTTCGCCTACGAGCTTGCGGTAATCATCCAGCACGGGCTGAAGCGGATGTATCAGGACCAGGAGGACGTGTTCTATTACATCACCGTGATGAACGAGAACTACCGGCATCCGGCCCTGCCGGACGGCGCCGAGGCCGGCATCATCAAGGGGATGTACCGGCTTTCCGAAGGCAAGGGCAAGAAAGATGCGGCGAAGGTGCAGCTGCTCGGCAGCGGCACCATCCTCAACGAGGTGATCGCCGCCCAGGCGCTGCTCGAGAAGGATTTCGGCGTGTCCGCCGACGTCTGGAGCTGCCCGAGCTTCACCGAGTTGCGGCGCGAAGGCCTGGACGTGCAGCGATGGAATCTGCTGCACCCGGAGGAAAAACCACGCGAGGCCTATGTCGGCCAGTGCCTGAACCGCGCACCGGGGCCGGTGGTGGCGGCAACCGACTACATGAAGATTTTCGCCGATCAGATCCGGCCTTTTATCTTCAAGCCTTACGTCGTCCTCGGCACCGATGGCTACGGCCGCTCGGACACGCGCGAGAAACTGCGCGGCTTTTTCGAAGTGGATCGCCATTACGTGGTGGTGGGCGCGCTGAAAGCGCTGGCCGATGAGGGCACGATCCCGGCGGCCACCGTGGCAAAGGCAATCAAGAAGTACGGCATCGATCCGGAGCGCCCGAACCCGGCGACGATCTGACACAAGAACAAGCAAGGGAGACCCATGGCTAGCGTAAAGGACGTCACTGTTCCCGATATCGGGGACTTCAAGGATGTGCCGGTCATCGAAGTGCTGGTGAAGCCGGGCGACAGCGTCAAGGCAGAGGACTCGCTGATCACCCTGGAATCGGACAAAGCCACGATGGAAGTGCCGGCACCGTTCTCCGGCGTGATCAAGTCGATGAGCGTTAAGGTGGGCGACAAGGTTTCGGAAGGCTCACCGATTCTGCAGATGGAAGTGTCGGAGGGTGCAGGCGCAGGGGCGAAGGAAGCGCCGGCAGCAAAGCCCGCAGAGCAGCCGGCCGAAAAGCCGGCCGCAGAGGCACCGAGAGAGACGAAGCCGGCCCCCGCACCTGCTCCGGCCCCGGCCGCCGCGGGACCGATCGACGAAGCGGGCTTCGCTGCCGCGCACGCGAGCCCCGGCGTGCGCCGCTTCGCGCGCGAACTCGGCGTCGATCTGGGCAAGGTCAAGGGCAGTGGGCCGAAGGGCCGGGTGCTCAAGGAGGACGTGCAGAACTTCGTCAAGTCGGCCATTGGCGGCGCGGGTGCGCCGGCCGCGGGCGGTGCCGGGCTCGCGTTGGGCCTGCCCGCCTGGCCGAGCGTGGACTTCGCCAAGTTCGGCCCGGTCGAGCCGCAGGCGCTGTCGCGCATCAAGAAGATTTCCGGCCCCGCCCTGCATCGCAACTGGGTGCACATCCCGCACATCACCCAGCAGGACGAGGCCGACATCACCGAGCTGGAGGCTTTTCGCAAAGACCTCTCGGACGAGGCCAAGAAGCAAGGCATCAAGCTGACGCCGCTTGCCTTCATCATGAAGGCGGCGGTCGCTGCGCTGAAGGATCACCCGGAATTCAACTCGTCGCTGGCGCCGGGCGGCGACGCGCTGATCCTCAAGCGCTACTACCACATCGGCGTCGCTGTCGACACGCCGGGCGGCCTGGTCGTGCCGGTCATCCGCAATGTCGACCAGAAGGGCCTGTTCGCACTGGCCCGTGAACTCGGCGACATCAGCGCAAAGGCGCGCGACGGCAAGCTCTCGCCCGCAGACATGCAGGGCGGCACCTTCTCAATCTCCAGCCTCGGCGGTATTGGCGGAGGTCATTTCACCCCGATCATCAACGCACCCGAAGTCGCGATTCTCGGCGTGTCGCGCTCGGTGACGAAGCCGGTGTGGAGCGGCAAAGAATTCCTGCCGCGGCTGATGCTGCCGCTGTCGCTTTCTTATGACCACCGCGTGGTGGACGGCGCGCAGGGCGCGCGCTTTATTTCGGCGCTGTCGGCGGTGCTCAGCGATATCCGCCGGGTACTGCTGTAACCGGGCCGACCACCGCAGCATGCGCACTCGCGCGCGCCGCAGCGCAGGCAAGGCCAAAGAGCCCGGGTCGGCTTGAGGCCGCCCGCACCCATCGGCGTGCTGGGAGGCACGTTCGACCCGGTCCATTTCGCGCATCTGCGGCTGGCGGAGGAAATCGCGGAAGCCTTCGATCTCGGCCAGGTGCTGATGATCCCGGCCGGGGCGCCGCCGCACCGCGGCGAACCCGGCGCATCCGGCGCGCACCGCCTGGCGATGCTTCGTCTCGCGATCGAGGGTAATCCGCGGCTGCTGGCAGATGACAGGGAACTGCGCCGCGCTGGCACGAGCTATATGTACGACACGTTGCTCGAGCTGCGGAACGAATCGGGCGACCGACCGCTCTGTCTGGTGATGGGTGCAGATGCCTTTGTCCAGCTGGCGAGCTGGTATCGCTGGAGCGAGCTGTTCGACCTGGCGCATTTCATCGTCGCGCGCAGGCCCGGCTATCCGCTGGAACAGCTTGCCGCCTCGCTGCCTGGCGTCCTGAAGGCCCAGTACCTGCGCCGCCACTCGCCCGAACCGCGCGGCCTGCAGCTTGCACCGGCGGGGCGCATTTTCACGCATGAGCTGACCGCGCTGGACGTATCGGCAACCGCGCTGCGCGGCCTGATTTCGCGCGGGGCCAGCCTGCGTTACCTGCTGCCGGACGCGGTAATCGCGTATATTGAGACGCACGGGCTTTACAGGGAACAAGATGCACGCAGATGAAATTCGTCGCGCCGCCATCGAGGCGCTGGAAGAGATCAAGGCGACGGATGTCGTGGAGATCGATGTCAGGAAGATGACTTCGCTGTTCGACTACATGATCGTAGCCAGCGCCGAGTCCACACGGCAGACCCGGGCGCTCGCCAACAACGTGCAGGAAAAGCTGAAGCACACCGGCGGCAAGGTCTACGGAGTGGAGGGCGAGCAGTCGGGCGAGTGGGTGTTGATCGATCTCGGTGACGTCGTTGTCCACATCATGCAGCCGGCGGTGCGCAGCTACTACAACCTCGAGGAACTGTGGGGCGGCGGCGCGCCGGCGCGCCAGTCGGCGCGGCGTGCCGG
>CALJLA010000073.1 GCA_937983055.1 uncultured Pseudomonadota bacterium | reverse complement strand
ACGTGTACTACGACCTGATGGAGCGCAAGGCCATTGACTTCATCTACGACGACTCCGGCATTGCTGACACTGCTGCAAGCCAAGGTTCAACCGCACAGGCTTTCGGCGATCCGGCGCGCCGCGTCGTCGGCCGCGACCTGCGCAAGCGCCGGCGGCGGCGCTTCGCCCTTGAGCTCGGCGGCCGCCCTGACGATGCGCGCGAGCGCCGCCGGCATCGCGGCCGGCGAGACCACGATGTGTGCATGCACCCGCGCGAGCGGATCGTCGTCCACCGGATTGAGCAGCGACAGCTGCGCGGCCCGTCTGACCGCCTGGCGCAGCCGTTGCGCAAGCAGCGGCTGCTCCTTGCGCAGCGTCGAGCCGACGACCAGCACCCGCTGCAGGGCGCCCAGCTCGGCCACCGGCATGCCAAGCCACGGCACGCCGCTCGCGCCGGGGCCGAAGTCGGCCTGGCGCAGGCGAAAATCAATATTGCCCACGCCGAGGCCGCGCGCCAGCTTCTTCAGGAGGTAGAGTTCTTCAAGCGTGGCGTGCGGGGCAGCCAGAATGCCCACCGATTCCGGTCCGTGCGCATCGCGCACCCGGCGCCGTTCGTCCGCCACCCGCTGCAGCGCGGTCGGCCAGTCAGCGTCTTCCCATTCGCCGTCGCGCTTGACCATCGGGTTGGTGAGCCGTTCGGGCGAATTCAGCCCCTCGTAGGAGAAACGGTCGCGGTCGGAGAGCCAGCATTCGTTGACCGCCTCGTTCTCCAGCGGCAGCACCCGCATGACCTTGTCCTGCTTGACCTGGACCACCAGGTTCGACCCCAGCGAGTCGTGCGGTGACACCGATTTGCGGCGCGACAGCTCCCAATTGCGCGCACTGTAACGGAAGGGCTTGGAGGTCAGCGCACCGACCGGGCACACGTCGATCATGTTGCCGGAGAGTTCGGAGTCGACCGTGCGGCCGACGAAGGCGACGATCTCGGAATGCTCGCCGCGCCCGGCCATGCCGAGCTCCATCACGCCGGCAATCTCCTGCCCGAAGCGCACGCAGCGGGTGCAGTGGATGCAGCGGCTCATCTCCTCGGCCGAGACCAGCGGCCCGAGCTCCTTCACGGGCACCGCCCGCTTCGGCTCCCCGTAGCGCGAACTGGAGCCGCCGTAGCCGACCGCGAGGTCCTGCAACTGGCACTCGCCCCCCTGGTCGCAGATCGGGCAGTCGAGCGGATGGTTGATCAGCAAGAACTCCATTACGCCCTTCTGGGCGTTGACCGCGGCCTCCGAATGCGTCCACACCCGCATGCCTTCGGTGACCGGCGTCGCGCATGCGGGCAGCGGCTTGGGCGCCTTCTCCACCTGCACCAGGCACATGCGGCAGTTGGCCGCGATCGACAGCTTGCGGTGGTAGCAGAAATGCGGCACGTAGATGCCGAGCTTGCTGGCGGCATCCATCACCGTGCTGTTCGCCGGTACTTCGACTGCCTTGCCGTCGATTTCGAGATTGACCATCAGCTCACCCGACCAGGCATTTCCGGTGCTCGATGTGATGCTCGAACTCCGGGCGGAAGTGCTTGATGAAACTTTTTACCGGCAAGGCCGCGGCGTCGCCCAGGGCGCAGATGGTGCGTCCCGCGATGTTGTCCGATACGGTGTTGAGCTTGTCGATGTCCTCCGGCAGGCCGCGGCCATGCTCGATGCGGTGAACCATGCGGTAGAGCCAGCCGGTGCCTTCGCGACAGGGCGTGCACTGGCCGCAGGATTCCTCGAAGTAGAAATAGGAGAGGCGCTGCAGGCAGCGAACCATGCAGCGCGTCTCGTTCATGACGATGACCGCGCCCGACCCGAGCATCGAGCCGGCCTTGGCGATCGAGTCGTAGTCCATGTCGGTCTGCATCATGATGTCGGCGGGCAGCACCGGCATCGACGAACCGCCGGGAATCACCGCCTTGAGGCGCTTGCCGTCGCGCATGCCGCCGGCGAGCTTGAGCAGGTCGGCAAACGGCGTGCCCAGCTTCACCTCGTAATTGCCCGGCCGCTCCACGTCGCCGGACACCGAGAAGATCTTGGTGCCGCCGTTGTTGGCGCGACCCAGCGACAGAAACGCATCGCCGCCGTTGAGAATGATCCAGGGCACCGCGGCGAAGGTCTCGGTATTGTTGATGGTGGTCGGCTTGCCGTACAGACCGTAGCTCGCCGGGAACGGCGGCTTGAAGCGCGGCTGGCCTTTCTTGCCCTCCAGAGATTCCAGCAGCGCCGTCTCCTCGCCGCAGATATAGGCACCCCAGCCATGGTGCGCGTGCAGCTGGAACGAGAAACCGGAGCCGAGAATATTGTCGCCAAGGTAGCCCGCGGCCCGCGCCTCTTCCAGCGCCTGCTCGAAGCGCTCGTAGATCTCCCAGATCTCGCCGTGAATGTAGTTGTAGCCGACCGAGATGCCCATGGCGTAGGCGGCGATCGCCATGCCCTCGATGACGATGTGGGGGTTGTAGCGCAGGATGTCGCGATCCTTGAACGTGCCCGGCTCACCCTCGTCCGAATTGCACACCAGGTACTTCTGCCCGGGGAAGGCGCGCGGCATGAAGCTCCACTTCAGCCCGGTCGGGAAACCCGCGCCGCCGCGCCCGCGCAAGGCCGATTTCTTGATCTCGGCGATCACCTGCTCCGGCGGCACCTTGCCGGCCAGCAGCTTGCGCAGCGCCGAGTAGCCGCCACGCGCCTCGTAATCCGACAGGCGCCAGTTGTGACCATTCAACCCCTTGAGGATGATGGCGTCGGGGCCAAAGTAATCGGGCGCAAGATGCGGCAGCACTGCGTTCATTGCCGTTTCAGCTCCTCGATCAGCTGGTCGAGCCGCTCCGCGGTCATCTGCGGCAGCATTTTCTTGTCGTTGAGCAGGCACACCGGTGCGTCGCCGCACGCGCCCATGCACTCGCCTTCCTTCAGCGTGAACAGGCCGTCGGCGCCGGTCTGGCCGAATTCGAGGCCAAGGCGACGCTTCAGGTGCTCGGCCGCCGTATCGGCGCCGGACAGCGCGCAAGGCAGGTTCGTGCAGATCGTGATCTTGAAGCGCCCGGGCTGTTCCAGGTTGTACATGTTGTAGAACGTGGCGACCTCCCACACGGCGATTGGCGGCATATCGAGGTAAGTGGCGACGAACTCGATCGCGTCCCTCGCCAGCCAGCCCTTCTCGTCCTGGGCGATGGCGAGCGCGGCCATCACCGCCGAAGCGCGCCGCTCGGGCGGATACTTCGCGATCTCGCGATCGATGCGCGCAAGCGCCGCCGGACTGAGCACCATCGGCGCGTTCACCGGTCGACCTCCCCGAACACGATGTCCTGCGTGCCGATGACGGCCACTACGTCGGCGATCATGTGCCCGCGCACCATCTCGTCGAGCGCCGACAGATGCACGAAGCCGGGCGCGCGGATTTTCATCCGGTAGGGTTTGTTGGCGCCGTCCGACACCAGGTAGATGCCGAACTCACCCTTGGGCGCCTCGACCGCCGCGTAGGTCTCGCCCGGCGGCACGTGAAAGCCCTCGGTGAAAAGCTTGAAGTGATGAATCAGCTCCTCCATGTTGGCCTTCATCGCCAGCCGCGACGGCGGCGAGACCTTGTGATTGTCCGTCATCACCGGGCCGGGATTGGCGCGCAGCCACTCCAGGCACTGTCGGATGATGCGGTTGGACTGCCGCATCTCCTCGATGCGCACCAGGTAACGGTCGTAGCAGTCGCCGTTGACGCCGACCGGCACGTCGAACTCGACGCGGTCGTACACCTCGTAGGGCTGCTTCTTGCGCAGATCCCACGCAACCCCCGAACCGCGCAGCATCGGCCCGGTGAAGCCGAGCGCGACGGCACGCTCCGGCGTGACCACGCCGATGCCGACGGTGCGCTGCTTCCAGATGCGGTTGTCGGTCAGCAGCGTTTCATACTCATCCACCAGCTTCGGGAACCGCCGGGTGAAATCGTCGATGAAATCCAGCAGCGAGCCGGTGCGTGCGCGATTGAGCTCGCGCACCTCTTTTTCGCTGCGAAACTTCGAGGGCTGGAACTGCGGCATGGTGTCCGGCAGGTCTCGATAAACGCCGCCGGGCCGGTAGTAGGCCGCGTGCAGGCGCGCGCCCGAGACCGCCTCGTAGCAGTCCATCAGGTCCTCGCGCTCGCGGAAGCAGTACAGGAACATCGTCATCGCGCCGACGTCCAGCGCATGCGCGCCCAGCCACAAGAGATGGTTGAGGATCCGCGTGATCTCGTCGAACATCACCCGGATGTACTGGGCCCGCAGCGGCACTTCCAGCTCGAGCAGCTTCTCGATCGCCATTACGTAGGCGTGCTCGTTGCACATCATCGAGACGTAGTCGAGCCGGTCCATGTACGGCACCGACTGCAGGTAAGTCTTGCTTTCGGCGAGCTTTTCGGTCGCCCGGTGCAGCAAGCCCACATGCGGGTCGGCGCGCTGGATGACCTCGCCGTCGAGTTCCAGCACCAGCCGCAGCACGCCATGCGCCGCCGGATGCTGCGGCCCAAAATTCATCGTGTAGTTGCGGATTTCCGCCATGGCTAGCGCTCGTTACCCGTCACAGAAGCAGCCACGACCGCAAGCGCCTGCACACGATGAATTTCAGTGAAGGCTAACCTCGGCCGTTCCGAAGTTATGCCGGAGCTAAAATTCATCGTGTAGTTACGGATCTCTGCCATGGCTAGGCGCCGCGCCTCACAAAGAACGTACCCACATCAAAGAACGCCTGCACACGATGCATTTCAGCGCAGGCTAACCTCGGCGCAGTCGAGGTTATGCCGGAGCTAAAGTTCATGGTGTAGCTGCGAATTTCCGCCATGGCGTCACTCGGTGTCGCCGTAGTGCGCCTCGCGCACCACCCGCGGCACGATTTCGCGCGGCTCGATGCTCACCGGCTGATAGATCACGCGCTGCTGGTCCGGGTCGTAGCGCATCTCGACATAGCCGGACAGCGGAAAATCCTTGCGGAACGGATGGCCGACGAAGCCGTAATCGGTCAGCAGGCGGCGCAGGTCCGGGTGCCCTGGGAACACGATGCCGAAAAGGTCGAAGGCTTCGCGCTCGAACCAGTTGGCCGCCGGCCAGATATCGACCACCGAATCCATCGCCGGCAGGTCGTCGTCGGGACAGAATGCGCGAACGCGCAGCCGCTGGTTGTGTTCCAGCGACAACAGGTGATAGACGACCGCGTAGCGCGGACCGTCGGCGCCGCGGCCCGCGTAGGCCTGATAGTCAACGCCGCACACATCGATGAGCTGCGCGAAGCGCAGGCCGGTGCCGTCGCGCAGGGTCAGCATCGACTCATGCAGGGTTGCGGCTTCGAGCTCCGCCGTCATCTCCCCAAGCGCCACCTCCAGGCGGCGCAGCCGCTCGCCGAGCGACTGGCGCACCGCCTGTTCGAGCTGCTGGAGCTTTTGGGTCATCGTCGTCAGCGCGCGATGGTGTTGGTGCGGCGGATCTTGTTCTGCAGCTGGATGATGCCGTAGAGCAGCGCTTCGGCGGTCGGCGGACAGCCCGGCACGTACACATCCACCGGCACGATGCGGTCGCAGCCCCTGACCACCGAGTAGGAATAGTGATAGTAGCCGCCACCGTTGGCGCAGGAGCCCATCGATATGACCCAGCGGGGCTCGGCCATCTGGTCGTAGACCTTGCGCAGCGCCGGGGCCATCTTGTTGCACAAGGTGCCGGCCACGATCATCACGTCGGACTGGCGCGGGCTCGGCCGGAACACGACCCCGAAACGATCAAGGTCATAGCGCGCCGCGCCGGCGTGCATCATCTCCACCGCGCAGCACGCCAGACCGAAGGTCATCGGCCACAGGGAGCCGGTACGCGTCCAGTTGATCACGTTGTCGATCGAGGTTGTGACAAACCCTTTTTCGCCCAGTCCGTTCATGGTCATCGCCCGCCCGGGATCAATCCCATTCCAGTGCGCCCTTTTTCCACTCGTAGGCAAACCCCACGATCAGGATTGCAAGAAATATGACCATTGCGACGAAACCAAAAGTTCCGATCTCGTCGAGCACGATCGCCCAGGGAAACAGGAACGCGATTTCCAGATCGAACAGAATAAACAGGATGGCAACAAGGTAATAGCGCACATCGAAGCGCATGCGCGCGTCTTCGAAGGCTTCGAACCCGCATTCGTAAGGGGAGAGCTTTTCGGGATCGGGCCGGTGCACGCCGAGCACGCGGCTGAGGCCTCCGCCGAGCAGGGGCAGTGCAACGCCGATCAGCAGGCCGACCAGGATGAACAGCAGGATCGGGAAGTATTGCTCAAGCATCGGACACTCTGGGCCTGCCGCTTCCGGAGGCTTGGGGGCGCGTGGACAGCCCCGCTGCCTGCCTGACTCCGGGCCCGGGCGGCACTTCGACCGGGTTACTGCCACGCTGCTGGTGCCGACGGTGAGACTCGAACTCACACGGCTTTCGCCACCGCCCCCTCAAGACGGCGTGTCTACCAATTTCACCACGTCGGCACTGCCGGAAAGACGCGAGGGACGAAATTTTACCCGTCATTCCCCGCATCCAGAACTCACTTGGGAATCTCGTCGGCTTTTGAGCCTTCGGCGGGCGGGACGGCGGGGGCCGGGGCCGCGGAGGGCGCGGGAATCGCCTCGGCAGGCGCGGCCGGCTGCGTGACGTTGGACATCACGCCCTGCGGAGCGGACTTCTCGAAGGACAGGTAAGTCAGCAGCATGCTGGTCAGGAAGAAAACTGCCGCAAAGACGGCGGTGGTCCTGCTCAGAAAGTTGGCCGAGCCGCTCGCGCCGAACAGGCTGCCGGCCGAGCCACTGCCGAACGCCGCCCCCATGTCCGCACCCTTTCCGTGCTGGAGCAGCACCAGCCCGATCACGCTCAGCGCGGTAAGCACATGCAGAATCAGTACAGCCAGTTCCATGTCTTCACTCTTTCCGTCTCGTTCAGCGCTCTGCATCCATGCATATCGCGTCGAATTCTTCCCCGTTCATCGACGCCCCACCGATCAACCCGCCGTCCACATCGGGCATCGCGAACAGCGCCGCAGCGTTCGAACCCTTGACACTGCCGCCATAAAGAATCGCAAGTGCCTCGGCCAGCGGCCGCGCCCGGGCCGCGATGCGGCCACGTATGAATGCGTGCACCGCCTGCGCCTGCTCGGGCGTCGCGGTCTTTCCGGTACCGATCGCCCACACCGGCTCGTAGGCGACAACGCCTTTGGCGAGCCCTTCGGGACCCACCCGGTCCAGCACCACGTCGAGCTGCCGCGCCACCACCCGCTCGGTTGCCCCCTGCTCGCGCTCTTCGAGCAGCTCGCCGACACAGACGATCGGCGCCAGCCCCGCCTCCAGCACCGACTGCGCCTTGGCGGCAACGGTGGCGTCATCCTCTCCGAACAGGGTGCGCCGCTCCGAATGACCGACGATCACGTACCGACAACCGAAATCGGCCAGCATGGCCGCCGACACTTCGCCGGTGTACGCGCCCTTGGGATGCTGGCTTACGTTCTGGGCGCCGAGCGCCGCTTTCGCGCCAGACAGGACGTCCCGGGCCTGCGCCAGATACGGATACGGCACGCAGACTGCGCACGCTGCCCGGCTGAGCCGCCCCGCCGTTTCACGGACCGATCGCAGCAACCGCTCGTTGTCCGACAGGTTGCCATGCATTTTCCAGTTTCCGGCAACGAGCCGCGATCGCATCGAATCAGTCAGCCGACAAAATTCGGTGGATTGTACCCGCCGCGTCGAAGGGGGGTCAACGTTGTGCGCTGCGAAGAAGCCTCTGCGCAGGCGCCGACGGCGCGACGCAAGCGTATGTTCCGGCGGGGGATTTCAACCCCGCCTAGACGCGGGTTCAGGTGCCTTGGGGTGGTTTCGACGATGCGCCGCCCGCAGCGCTGGCGACACGGCACAGGGAAACGGGCGCCCGGGCGCGGCGGCCTGGCCGGTTAACCGAATCGCCCGGTGATGTAGTCCTCGGTCGCCTTGTTCTTGGGCTTGATGAAGATGGTGTCGGTGGCGTTGAACTCGATCAACTCGCCAAGGTACATGTAGGCCGTGTAGTCCGATACGCGCGCTGCCTGCTGCATGTTGTGCGTGACGATCAGAATGGTGAGTTTCGCCTTCAGGTCGTTGATGAGTTCCTCGATGCTCGCGGTCGCGATCGGGTCGAGGGCCGAGGTCGGTTCGTCGAACAGCATGATTTCGGGCTCGGTCGCGAGCGCGCGCGCGATGCACAGGCGTTGCTGCTGGCCGCCGGACAGGTTGAACGCCACCTCGTTCAGGCGATCCTTCACCTCGTCCCACAGAGCGGCGCCCCGCAGCGCCTCCTCGACCTTGTCGTGCACCAGGGCGGCGTTGCGCACCCCGCGCACCCGCAGTCCGTACGCGACGTTCTCGAAGATCGACTTCGGAAACGGATTGGGCTTCTGGAACACCATGCTGATGCGCATGCGCACTTCGATCGGGTCGACCTGGGCGGCCAGCAGGTCGGTATTGTCGGGGTAGAGGAGGATCTGCCCCTCGTACCGGTTGCCCGGGTAGAGATCGTGCATCCGGTTGAAGCAGCGCAGGAAGGTGGATTTGCCGCAGCCGGACGGCCCGATCAGCGCGGTGACTTTCTTTTCGTACACCGGCAGGCTGATGTTCTTCAGCGCGTTGAACTTGCCGTAGTAGAAGCTCAGGTTGCACGATTCGGCTTTCTTGGCGGGGGCAAGCCCGGACGCGGACGACGGCTGCGCCGTCACGCTGGGCACTCGCGAAGCGACGTTTACCATTTGATGGTCTTTCTCAACCGGTAGCGGATATAGATGGCGAGGCCGTTCATCGCCAGCGTCATAACGATGATCACGATGCCTGCAGCGGCGGCGTTGTTGAGGAACTCCGCCTGCGGCCTCGACATCCAGTTGAACATCTGGATGGGCAGCACGGTGAAGGGCGAGAACAGCCAGTCGAAGTTGACGAAGGGCGCCTCGGGCTGGACCGGGGCCGGCGGCAGGAAGGCGATGAACGTGAGGGCGCCGATCGTGATGATTGGCGCGGTTTCGCCGATCGCGCGCGCCAGCCCGATGATCACCCCGGTCATGATGCCGCCCATTGAATACGGCAGCACGTGATCGGAGACCACCTGCCACTTCGTCGCCCCGAGGGCATAGGCACCCTCGCGGATGGCGCTGGGAATGGAGCGGATCGCCTCGCGGGTGGCCACGATCACCACCGGCAGGATCAGCAGCGCCAGCGTCAGCCCTGCGGACAGCACGCTCTGGCCGAAGTCCAGCATGTACACGAACAAGCCGAGGGCGAGCAGGCCATAGACAATCGACGGAACGCCTGCGAGATTGGTGACGTTTATCTCGATCAGGTCGGTGACCCAGTTCTTCGGCGCGTACTCCTCGAGATAAAGCGCCGCGGCCACGCCAAGCGGCACCGCTGCCAGCATGGTGACCAGCATGACGAGGCTCGATCCGACCCAGGCCGAGAGGATGCCGGCCTGGTCCGCGTGCCGGGAGGGAAAAGAGGTGAGGAATTCATAGTCCAGCCGGCGGGCACCGTCGATCAGCAGGTCGATGAACAGCGCGAGCAGCGTCACCACGCCGACCAGCATGCACAGCAGGCCGACGATCGAGAACAGATAATCGCGCAGTTTGTGCTGCCTTATCATCTGGCGGATGGATTCGAGGTCGGCTGCGTGCATGTCAGTATGCCTCGCGGAAACGTTTGCGCAGCAGATGCCCGATGATGTTGAACACCAGCGTCATCAGCACCAGCACCAGGCCGGCGGCAAAGATGCTCTGGTAGCCGATGCTGCCATGCGGCAGGTCGCCCATTGCCACCTGCACGATGTAGGCGGTGATCGTCGCCGCCGACTCGCGCGGATCGAAAGTAAAGTTCGGCTGCTGCCCGGCAGCCACCGCGACCACCATGGTTTCGCCCACGGCGCGGGAGATGCCCAGGATGTAGGCGGCGACGATGCCCGAGGTCGCCGCGGGCGTAACCACCCGGACCGCCGTCTGGAACCGCGTCGCGCCCATCGCGTACGAACCCTCTCGCATGCTCATCGGCACCGCGCGCATGGCGTCTTCCGAGACCGACGCAACGTAGGGAATGATCATGATGCCGATGACGATGCCCGGCCCGAGCATGTTGAAACCCGGCAGGTCGGGCACGAAAGTCTGCAGGATCGGGGTCACGAACAGCAGCGCGAAGTAGCCGTAGACCACGGTCGGCACGCCCTCGAGCAGTTCCAGGAAGGGCTTCACCACTTCCCGCACCTTGAAGGGCGCGAATTCCGACAGGTAGATTGCGGTGATCGTACCCACCGGCACCGCAAGCAGCAGCGCGATGCCGGCCACGACCAGCGTGCCCGACAGCAGCGGCAGAATGCCGTACTGCGGGTTCGCGAACAACGGCGTCCACATCGTGCCCGTGATGAATTCGAGCATCGACACATGCTCGAAGAAGCCCCAGGCCTCGTAGACAAGAATGAAGACGATGGCCACCGTGGTGGCGACCGCAGACAGCGCCGCCAGCAGCAGCGCGAACTCGATAACCAGCTCGCGGCCATGTCGGGTTCGACGCTTCTCGAGCCGGCTGCTTACCGGCGCGTGATCAGGGCGGTCAGATTCTGGCACAGCGGCCGATGAGTCCATGCGGTTCAGGAACTGGCGGATTATAACGGGCCGGGCCGTCCGGCCACATCGCGCAAAAAAAAGACGGGAGGGTTCGCCTCCCGCCTTTTCCGTCTCGCATTACTTCAGAGCTTGGCTTCCAGCTTCATGAGGTCGTCGATGGTGAGGCCGACCTTGTTCTCGCCGCCGAACTTAGTGCCGACGACTTTCTTGCCAATCTGCTCCAGATTGTAGGCGTAGGCGCGGGCCGGCAGCGGCACATACTTGACTTCACGCACCAGCGTGTCGGCGTTCTTCATGTAGAACTCCATGAACTCGCGCACTTCCGGCTTCTCGATCGACTTGGCGTTGACGTAGACGAAGATCGGGCGCGACAGCGGCGTGTACGAGCCATTGAGCACGGATTCCACCGACGGTGCCACTGCTTTCCCGCCCGCCTTTTCCGTGACCTTCACCGCCTTCAGCTTGTCGGTGTTCTCGGTGTAGTAGGCGAAACCGAAGTATCCGAGCGCGTTCTCGTCGCGGGAGACGCCCTGGACGAGCACATTGTCATCCTCGGAAGCGGTAAAGTCGCCGCGGCTCGCCTTCGACTTGCCGACGACCGCCTCAGTGAAATAGTCGAAGGTGCCGGACTCGGCGCCCGGACCGTACAGGTTCAGCGGCCGGTCGGGCCAGCTCGGATTGACCTGCTTCCAGGTCTTGACCTTGCCCTGCGCCGCCGGCTCCCACATCTTCTTGAGTTCCGCAACGGTCAGTGTTTCGGCCCAGGTGTTCTTCGGATTGATCACGACGGTCATCGCGTCATAGGCGACCGGAAGCTCGACGTACCGGATGCCCGCCGCCTTGCACGCGTCCATTTCCTTCTTGCTGATCGGGCGCGATGCATTTGCGAGATCGATCTCACCGCGGCAGAACTTCTTGAAGCCGCCGCCGGTGCCGGAAATGCCCACGGTCACCCGGACCTTGCCGCGCTTGGCACGCTGGAAGTCCTCGGCGATCGCTTCGGTGATCGGAAACACGGTCGACGACCCGTCGATCGTGACCATCTGAGAATGGGCCGGTGCCGCCATCAGGCCGAGCGAGGCGGCAAACACGACACCCGCGATAGCCATTGCTGCTTGAAGAGGTTTGGACATCTGGACTGTCTCCTGTGCAGAACTGCGTCGAATAGCTGAGCGCCTGCATTCTATGGGGGTTTCATGACAGTTTTATTGCATCCGCCCCCCGTTCAGGGACTGGCCTAGTGGACTAGGCCGCTGCTTTTTTGCCAGATATCCGCGAATCAGGCCGCGGCCTGATCGCGAATCACCGCCGCCAGGGACTGGGCGAGGCCCTGGATCGTCTCGCGCGGCTGCCCTTCCACCATCACCCTGATCACCGGCTCGGTGCCGGAGGCGCGCAGCAGCACCCGGCCACGCCCGTTCAGGCTGTGCTCGGTTTGCGACAGCGCCGCCTGGACCGCGGCATTGGCCTTGAAGTCGAACCCGCGCGCGACGCGCACGTTGACCAGCACCTGGGGGTAGAGGGTCACGCCGGCGGCCAGATCGGACAGGCTGCGCCCTTCCGCCCGCAGCGGATGCAGCACCTGCAGGGCCGATACGATGCCGTCACCGGTGGTATGCCGGTCGAGGCAGATGATATGACCGGAATTCTCGCCGCCGAGCTGCCAGTTGCGCTGCTGCAGACGCTCCAGCACGTAACGGTCGCCCACGGCGGCGCGCTCGAAGTCGATGCCAAGCGACGCCAGTGCCTGCTCCATGCCGAAGTTGGTCATCAGCGTGCCGACCACGCCGCCCCGCAACAGGCCCCGGCGCTGACGGAAGCTGGCGATGATGTAGAGCAGCTCGTCGCCATCGTAGATTCTGCCCGAGGCATCGGCCATGACCAGCCGGTCGCCGTCGCCATCGAAGGCGATGCCGAGATCGGCCTGATGCGCACGCACTGCCGCCGCCAGCGCCTGCGGGTGCACCGCCCCAGAGGCCTGGTTGATGTTGAGACCGTCGGGCTGGCTGCCGATCAACGTGACATCGGCACCCAGTTCGTGAAAGACATGGCCGGCGATGTGGTAGGTGGCACCGTGGGCGCAGTCCACCACCAGGCGCATGCCGCGCAGATCGAGATCGTTCGGGAAAGTGCTCTTGCAGAACTCGATGTAGCGTCCTGCCGCGTCGTTGAGGCGGCGGGCCTTGCCGAGCCGGGCGGAAGGCATGGTCTCGATCGGACTGTCCAGCCGGGCTTCGATCGCCTGCTCGACCGCATCCGGCAGCTTGTTGCCGTTGCCGGAGAAAAACTTGATGCCGTTGTCCTCGAACGGGTTGTGCGAGGCGGAGATCACGATGCCCGCCTGCAGCCGCAGCGCCCGCGTGAGATAAGCCACCGCCGGCGTCGGCATCGGGCCCGCCAGGTAGATGTCCACGCCGGCCGCCGAGAGGCCGGCCTGCAGTGCCGACTCCAGCATGTAGCCGGAGATGCGCGTGTCCTTGCCGATCAGCACCGCGGCGTGCTCCCCGCCCGGCAGTTCGGTGCCGGCCGCGAGCACCTTTCCGGCCGCGTACCCGAGACGCATCACCAGTTCCGGCGTGATCGGCGCTTCGCCCACGCGACCGCGCACCCCGTCGGTACCGAAATATTTCCTGCCTGTGCTCACTGCGCCTCTATCCCGTTGGCCGCGACCGCCTGCTGCACCAGCAGCGCGTCGCGCGTTGCGCCCACCTCGTGCACTCGAACGATGCGGGCGCCGTTTGCCACGGCAATCATCGCCGCGGCCACGCTGGCGTGAGCCCGTTCGTTCACCGGCTTTCCGGTGATTCTACCCAACAGGGACTTACGAGAAAGTCCCACCAGTACCGGGTAACCCAGGGCAGCAATGCGATCGAGCGAGCGCAGCAATTCGAGATTGTGCAGAGCCTCCTTGCCGAAACCGAAGCCGGGATCGAGCACGAGGCGCTCAGGGCCGATTCCGGCCCGTCGCGCCGCCGCCGCGCGTCCGACCAGGAACTCGCCAACCTCGCGCGTCACGTCGCCGTAGCGCGGCGCCTGCTGCATGCTGCGCGGTTCGCCCTGCATGTGCATGATGCACACGGCGGCATCGGTGGCGGCCACCGCTTCCAGCGCCCCGGGTGCGCGCAGGCCAAGGATGTCGTTGATCATCGATGCGCCGGCCCGGCAGGCCTCCAGCATCAGGGCCGGCTTGCAGGTGTCGACCGAAACCGGGACGCCAAAGCCCGTCACCCGCTCCAGCACCGGCAGCACCCGGCGGCGTTCTTCCTTCAGGGTCACGCCTTCGGCGCCGGGGCGGGAGGACTCACCGCCGATGTCCAGCAGATCAGCCCCTTCCGCGACCAGCGCCTTGGCGCGGTCAACGGCCGCGGCCGGGCTGAGATAATGGCCGCCGTCTGAGAACGAGTCCGGGGTCACATTGAGAATGCCCATGATCAG
>CALJLA010000072.1 GCA_937983055.1 uncultured Pseudomonadota bacterium | reverse complement strand
GTCAAGGAGCGCGCGCTGAAGGCGGCCAAGGCGCGCGAAGCCGAACTGCTGGCGGCGTTCCGCGCGCCGCCGGCGGCGCGCGCCGCGGCCTGAGCCGACAGGCCGGCCGGCCGCGCACCTGCCATGTCCGCCGCGTCGCACCTGCGAGTCGCGCTGGTCCTGCTGATGGCCCTGGCGCCCGCCGGCGCGCAAGCCTGGGGCGTGTCCGGCAAGCACCTGCAGGGGGTGAAGACGCTGGTGTGCGATCTCGAGTCGGCCCCCCAGGAATTCAGACTCGCGCTCAATGCCCGCGACCGTACCCTGCAGCTCGAGGGCAGCGAGACGCCGGTGCCCTACCGGGAGGTGTCGGAGACCGCGCTGGATTTCCGCTTCGCGCCGCCCGGCGGTCCGGCGCTCGACTGCACGCTGGAACTGCCCGCCGGTGCGCTTGCCTGCCGCGGCGCCGGGGGAGACAGCCAGATCGGCTTCTGCCTGCTGGCGCGCTGAGAACGGACCCGTCTCAGGCGCGCAGTCGCCGCAGGGTGTGAGCGGCGATCATCGCTTCTTCGTCGGTGGGCACGATCGCCACGCTCGCGCGGCTGCCGGCGCGGCCGATCAGCGGGCGGGCGGCGCGATTCGCTTCCTCGTCGAGCTCGATGCCGAGCCAGCGCAGCGCGCCGCACACCGCGGCGCGCACCGGCGCCGCGTTCTCGCCGATGCCTGCGGTAAACACCAGCGCATCGAGACCACCGAGCGCCGCGCTCATCGAGCCGACTTCGCGCACGATCCGGTACACGTAAAGGTCGATCGCCAGTTTGGCGCGCGGCGCGTCCGAGGCCAGAAGCACCCGCATGTCCTGGCTCAGGCCGGAGACCCCGAGCAGGCCCGACTGCTGATACAGCAGGCGCGTCAGCTCGCCGCTGCTCAGGCCGCGCTGCTCGATCAGATAGAGCAGTACCCCGGGATCGATCGAGCCGCTGCGCGTGCCCATCATCAGGCCGTCGAGCGCGGTGAACCCCATCGAGGTGGCGACGCTGCGCCGCCCGAGCATTGCGCACAGGCTGGCGCCGTTGCCGAGGTGGGCGGCTACTCCGCGGCCGTCGGCGCGCGCGCCGAGCACCGCCGGCAGGCGCCGCGCCAGATACTCCTACGACAGCCCGTGAAAGCCGTAACGCCGGATGCCGGCATCGGTCAGTTCCGCCGGCAGAGCGAACAGCCGCGCCAGCGCCGGCTGGGTCTGGTGAAAGGCGGTGTCGAAGCAGGCAACCTGCGGCAGGCCCGGCCGCAGGTTTGCCAGCGCCTCGATCGCCGCGAGGTTGTGCGGCTGGTGCAGCGGCGCCAGCGGGCACAGGGCGCGCAGCGCGGCGAGCGTTTCCCCGGTCACGTCCGCCGGCGCGGCATAGCGGTCGCCGCCGTGCACCACCCGGTGCCCGGCCGCGCGCACCCGGTAGGCGTCGTCGTGGCCATCCAGCCAGTCCAGGGCGGCGGCGAGCGCCGCGGCATGGTCGCATTGCGCCGGCAGGGCTTGCGCCGCGAGTGCGCCGCCCCCGGCATCCCAGGCCGCAAGCCGCGGATTGCTGCCCAGGCCGTCGACATGTCCGCGGAATACCGCGCGCGGCGAATCGGCCTCGACCGCGAACAGCGCGAACCTGATGCTCGACGAGCCGGCGTTGAAAACGACGACGGCGTCGTTCATGCAGGGCGCCTGCCGTGCGCAAGCAGCGCCGCGACGGCGCAGGAGGCGACCCGGGTGTCCACCCGGTCGGCCCGGCTCACCAGCACGATCGGCACGCGCGCCCCCATCACCATGCCGGCCGACTGCGCATCGGCGAAGTACTCCAGCTGCTTGGCCAGCATGTTGCCCGATTCCAGGTCGGGCACCAGCAGGATGTCGGCATGGCCCGCGACCGCCGACACGATGCCCTTGGTGCGGGCGGCAAGCGGCGAGATGGCGTTGTCGAAAGCGAGCGGCCCGTCGAGCACGCCGCCGACGATCTG
>CALJLA010000071.1 GCA_937983055.1 uncultured Pseudomonadota bacterium | reverse complement strand
GCTCCTCGCGGGTTTCGGTGGCGAACTCGAAGTTCGGGCCTTCGACGATGGCGTCCACCGGGCAGGCCTCCTGGCAGAGACCGCAATAGATGCATTTCACCATGTCGATGTCGTACCGGGTCGTGCGGCGGCTGCCGTCGTCCCGCGGCTCGGCCTCGATCGTGATGGCGAGCGCCGGGCAGATCGCCTCGCAGAGCTTGCAGGCGATGCAGCGCTCTTCGCCGTTCGGGTAGCGGCGCAGCGCGTGCAGGCCGCGGAAGCGCGGGCTCTGCGGCGTCTTCTCCTCCGGAAACTGCACGGTGACCTTGCGCGCGAAGAAGTGCCGGCCGGTCAGCATCAGTCCCCTGACCAGCTCGATCAGCAGGAAGGTGCCGAAGAATTCGCGGATGCGCCGGATCATCGCCTGCGCCTCACCACGGCCACCACGGCATGCGCATCAGCACGCCGATCAGCAGCAGCCACACGATGGTCAGCGGGATGAATACCTTCCAGCCCAGCCGCATGATCTGGTCGTACCGGTAGCGCGGAAAGGTCGCGCGGAACCAGAAGAAGCAGAACAGCAGGAAGGCGACCTTGGCCGCCAGCCAGAAGAACCCGTCGGGCAGGCCGGGCACCGGCGACAGCCAGCCCCCGAGGAACATGAGCGCCGCCAGCGCCGACACCAGGATCATGTTGGCGTACTCGGCAAGGAAGAACACCGCGAACGCAGTGCCCGAGTATTCGACATGGAAGCCGGCGACGATCTCCGACTCGCCCTCGGCCACGTCGAACGGCGCGCGATTGGTTTCCGCCACTGCCGAGATGAAGTACACCAGGAACATCGGCAGCAGGGGCAGCAGGTTCCAGCCGAGCGGGCCGGCGCCGGTGCGCTGCGCCTCGACGATTGTCGTGAGGTTCAGGCTGCCGGACATCATCAGCACGCACACCAGCGCGAAGCCCATCGCGATCTCGTACGCGACGATCTGGGCCGCCGAGCGCATGGCACCGAGAAAGGCGTACTTCGAGTTCGAGGCCCAGCCGGCAACGATCACGCCATACACCCCCATCGAGGTGATCGCGAGGATGTAGAGCAGCCCGGCATCGATGCCGGACAGCACCCAGCCGTCGTCGAACGGAATGACCGCCCAGGCGGCAAGCGCCGGCATCAGCGACAGCACCGGCGCAGTAATGAACAGGAAGCGGTTGGCGCCGGAGGGAATCACCACCTCCTTCACCAGCAGCTTGATCACGTCGGCGAAGGGCTGGGCCCAGCCGCGCAGGAACGGAATGCCGAAAAACGTGACCCGGTTCGGCCCAAGGCGCAGCTGCATGTAGCCGATGACCTTGCGCTCGGCCAGGGTCAGCAGCGCGACGCACAGGATCACCGGCACCACGATCGCGAGGATCTTCGCCAGGGTCCACAGGGTGACCGCCGCGGGGCCGCCGACCAGACCTTCCAGCCACTCGATCATGCGTTCACCCGTTCCTGTGCCGGCACCCGCTCGAGGGTGACGGAGCCGTAGAGCGCGCCGAGCCCGGCGGTCTCGCGGCAGCCAGCGGCAACCCGCACCACGTTCGCCGGCAGCCGGTCGTCGCGGGCGAACGGCAGCACCGCCTCGCCGCCATCCTGCAACACGCGCACCCGGTCGCCCGGCTGCAACCCGAGCGCGTCGATGCGGCTGCCCGGCAGCCACGCAACGCCCACTTGGGCATCGCGGGTGCGTTGCAGCGACGATGCGCGGCGCACCACCGAATCGACGTGATAGATCGGGACCTCGCCCACGCGCTCCAGTACCTGGACGTCGGCCGCTGCCGGCGCCGCGAGCGCCTCGGCGGCCGTGCAGTCGAGGCGCGCCTCGATGTTCCCGACCACCTCCAGCAGTTCCGCGCGCACGTCCTCGATGGTCTCGAAGCCAAAGCCCTGAAGCCCCGCCAGGTTGCCCAGCACCCGCAGTACCTTCCACGCGGGGCGGGTTTCGCCCAGCGGGCGCACCACGCCGGTGAATTTCTGCAGCCTGCCTTCGATGTTGACGAAGCTGCCCGCGGTCTCGGTGAATGGCGCCACCGGCAACAGCACCTGCGCATACTCGAGTGCGCGATGCCGGAAGGCGGACAACGCCACCACGCACTCGGCGGCATGCATTGCCGCGCGCGCGGCGCGAGCCGAGCCGGTATCGAGCTCGGCCTAGGCATGCAGCAGCCGATACGCACGGCGCGGCTGCTCGATCATCTGCCGGGCGTTGAGTCCGGTCCCGGCGTCGGGCAGTGCGCCCACCAGGTAGCCGCCCACGCCGTTCGGTCCGTCGCCGAACACGCCCAGCCGCGCGCCGGTCAGTCGCGCGAGATGGCTGGCCAGCGCGAGGAGCTGGCTGCGCCGGGGAAGGCTCGCCGCGATCTCGCCAAGAAACACCGCGGCAAGCTCGCCACCGCCCAGGCTTTCGGCGCTGCGGCGCGCCGCGTGGTCGGGCGCGAACTGC
>CALJLA010000070.1 GCA_937983055.1 uncultured Pseudomonadota bacterium | reverse complement strand
TCTGTGTTCTCTGTGCCTCTGAGGTTGTACTCTGCCCTTAAGCGGTGAATCGCCATGCCTGGACCCAAGACCTACCAGTTCGACACGCTGAGCCTGCACGCCGGGCAGCAGCCGGACCCGCAGTTCGGCGCGCGCGCGCAGCCGATCTACTTCACCACCTCGTATGTGTTTCCCGACACCGAGGTGGCGGCGTCGCTGTTCAACATGGAGCGCGGCGGGCATGTCTACACCCGCATCTCCAACCCGACCAACGCCGCGCTGGAAGAGCGCATTGCCGCGCTCGAGGGCGGCGTCGGCGCGATCGCGACCGCCAGCGGCCAGGCGGCGCTGCACCTCGCCATTGCCACGCTGATGGGGGCGGGATCGCATATCGTCGCCTCCGGTTCACTCTACGGCGGCTCGCACAACCTGCTGCGCTATACCCTGCCGCGCTTCGGCATCGACACCAGCTTCGTCGACCCGCGCGATGTCGATGCCTTTCGCGCCGCCATCCGACCGAACACCCGGCTGCTGTTCGCCGAGACACTGGGCAACCCGGGGCTGGACGTGCTGGACGTGCCGAAGGTGGCCGAGGTTGCGCATGGGGCCGGCCTGCCGCTGCTGGTGGATTCCACCTTCACCACGCCGTACCTGATGCGGCCGTTCGATCTCGGCGCCGACCTGGTGTTTCACTCGGCCACCAAGTTTCTCGGCGGCCACGGCGTGGCGATCGGCGGTGTGCTGGTCGACGCCGGGCGCTTCGACTGGGACCGCTCGGGCAGGTTTCCCACGCTGACCGAGCCCTACGAGGGCTTCCACAACATGGTGTTCACCGAGGAGTCGACCACCGCCGCCTTTCTGCTGCGGGCGCGGCGCGAGGGGCTGCGCGATTTCGGCGCCTGCGTGAGCCCGATGAATGCCTTCCAGATTCTGCAGGGCGTGGAGACGCTGGCGCTGCGCATGCAGAAGCACATCGACAACACCCGCAAGGTGGTCGCTTTTCTCGATACGCACGAGGCGGTCGCACGCGTCATCTATCCGGAACTGCCCTCGCACCCCGATCATGCGCTGGCGAAGACGCTGCTGCCGAAGGGCTGCGGTGCAGTATTCACCTTCGAGCTGAAAGGCGGCCGCGAGGCCGGACGCCGCTTCATCGAGAACCTGCGGGTGTTCTCCCACCTCGCCAACGTCGGCGACGCCAAGTCGCTGGTAATCCACCCGGCGACGACGACGCACTACCGCATGGACGATGCCGCGCTGCGCGCCGCCGGCATCACCGAGGGCACGGTGCGCCTGTCGATCGGGCTGGAGAATGCCGACGACCTGATCGAGGATCTTTCGCGCGGTTTGTATGCCTCGCAGAAGGCCTGAGCTGCTGAAGACAACTGCGAACCACCAAAGGCACTAAATCCACCAAGAGCACCAAGGACATCGGCCGCTCTGTGAGCCTGGTGCCCACTGCGACCGGACGGAATAGTCGCGGTTTTTTTGGTGTCCTTGGTGCCCCTGGTGTCCTTGGTGGTGAAGTCCTTCGATCCTTCTACGCCTTCACCAATTCCAATCCCCGCCAGTCGAAGCTCAGGCCGTGGCCGGGCAGCTCCGGCGCCACCGCGAGACCGTCCTCGATCTTCAGCAGCGGCGAGATGAAGCGGTCGAGCCCGAAGCCGTGGGCTTCGAGATAGGAACGATTCGGCACGGCCGCGAGCAGGTGCACGGTGACGTCATGCGCGCCGTGGGTGGTCACCGGCATGTTCATCGCATCGGCCATGTGCGCGACCTTCATGAAGGCGGTCACGCCGCCACAGCAGGTCACGTCAGGCTCGGGAAAGGTCACCGCGCCGGCGCGCATGAAGTTGGCGAACTCGTAATGGCTGTGGAAATTTTCTCCGGTGGCGATCGGCAGGCCGCCTTCGCGCACGATGCGCGCGTGGCCCTCGATGTCGTCGGGAATGGTCGGCTCTTCCAGCCACACCGGATTGAGCGGCTGCAGGCTGCGCGCGGCGCGAATCGCTTCGTC
The DNA here is from genome assembly GCA_937983055.1 of uncultured Pseudomonadota bacterium. Taxonomy (GTDB): domain Bacteria; phylum Pseudomonadota; class Gammaproteobacteria; order Burkholderiales; family Eutrophovitaceae; genus CALJLA01. The sequence goes on along the minus strand of CALJLA010000070.1, from coordinate 2,766 downwards.
CACGCTCCAGCGCATGTTGGCATCGACCATCAGGGGGAAGTCCTCGCCGAGGTGCTCGCGCATCGCTTTCACCCGCGCCACGTCCTCGGAGAGCTTCGGCCGGCCGACCTTCATCTTGATCGCGCGGAAGCCTTTCTTCAGATTGTCGTCGGTCTGCCTGAGCAGCTTGTCGAGCGGAAAGAACAGGTCGATTCCGCCGGCATAGCACGGCACCCTGGGATCGTGACCGCCGAGCAGCCGCCAGAGCGGCGTCTTGCAGCGGCGCGCCTTCAGGTCCCACAGCGCGATGTCCACCGCGGAGATCGCCATCGACGCCGCGCCGCCGCGGCCGCCGTAGTGAATCCGCCACCACATTTTCTGCCAGAGCGCCTCGATGCGCTCGCCATCGGCGCCCTCCACCACCGGACGCAGGTCGCGGTCGATGGTGGCAAGAATGGCGGCGCCGTTGGTGCCCACGGTGTAGGTATAGACGCTGCCCTCGGCGCCGTCGCGGTCGCGCAGGCGCACGGTGATCAGCTCGAAGGCCGTCATCTCGCCGTGGGTGCTGTCCGACAGCACCACCGGCAGCGGAATGCGGTAATGGCCGAGCTCGATGCGCTCGATGACGTTCATGCTGGTTCTCCCCCCGGAGGCCGGGCGTCGCGCGCGAATCGTTAGAATGGCGGGACCCGGAATTTTCTTGCGGAGCGCGCAGTGTACCTTACCGTCGACGGCACCCGGATCTACGCCTACAGCGTCGGACACGACATCGACCCGGCACGGCCGGCCGTGGTCTTCATCCATGGTGCGGCCAACGATCACAGCGTGTGGGCGCTGCAAAGCCGGTACTTCGCCTACCACGGCTGGAACATGCTGGCGGTGGACCTGCCCGGCCACGGCCGATCCGGCGGCACGGCGCTCTCCGATATCGGCGCCCTGGCGGACTGGACGCGCGCGCTGCTCGATGCCGCCGGCATCGCCAAGGCCGCGCTGGTCGGCCACAGCATGGGCTCGCTGGTGGCGCTGGAAACCGCCGCCCGCTTCCCGGAGCGCATCTCGCGCATCGCGCTGATCGGCACCGCGGTGCCGATGCCGGTGTCGGAGCCGCTGCTCGCCGCGTCGAAGGCCGACGACCATGTCGCCTACGACCTGATCAACGCCTTTGCCCACAGCCCGGGCGGCCACCTCGGCGGCAACCGCGTGCCCGGCGTGTGGACCACCGGCAACAACATGCGCCTGATGGAACGTTCCGGACCGGGCGTGCTGTTCGCCGACTTCAGCGCCTGCAACAGCTACCTTGCCGGGCTCGATGCCGCGCAACAGGTGCGCTGCCCAGCCCTGCTGGTGCTCGGCAGGCGCGACCAGATGACGCCTTTGCGCGCGGCGAAGGATGTTGCCGCGCGCCTCGCCAATGCGACCACGGTCACGGTCGACGGCGCCGGTCACGCCCTCATGGCAGAACGCCCTGACGCGGTGCTGGATGCCCTCATTCAATTCATGCACAAGGACAGAAAATGACCTCCGCGCAGCCGATCATCCTCCATCACTTCGAGAGATCGCCGTTTTCGGAGAAGGTGCGGCTGACCTTCGGCCTGAAGGGCATCGAATGGACCTCCTGCCTGCAGTCGCGCATCATGCCGCGGCCGGACCTGACGCCGATGACCGGCGGCTACCGTCGCACCCCCACGCTGCAGATCGGCGCCGACATCTACTGCGACACCCAGATCATCCTGCGCGAACTGCAGCGCCGGCATCCCGAGCCGACGTTGTACCCCGGCGCCAGCGAAGGGCTGTGCTCGGCCAGCGCAATGTGGACCGACCGGGTGTTTTTCCAGAACACGGTGAACCTGGTGTTCGGGTCGATCGCCGACAAGGTGCCGCAGGAATTCATCGCCGACCGCGAGCAGCTGCGCGGCCAGAAGTTCGACGTTCCGGGGATGACGGCCGCGATTCCGCAGATGCGCGACCAGTTCCGTGCCCATGTCGACTGGATCGACCGCCAGCTCGCAGACGGCCGCCGCTGGCTGCTCGGCAGCGCCGCGTCGCTGCTCGACATCAATGCCTACATGAACGTCTGGTACGTGCGCTCGAATCTCGAAGAGGCCGAGACGCTGATCGGCCCGTTCCGCCATGCCCGCGCCTGGGAAGACCGGGTCAGGGCCATCGGCCACGGCAAGCGCGTGAAAGAGATTGCGCCGGCCGAGGCATTGGCGATCGGCCGGGCGGCAACGCCGCTGACGCCGGCGCAAGCCGATCCGGGCGACCCGAACGGCCTCAAGCCCGGCGACAAGGTGAAAGTGGTTCCAGACGATTACGGCAAGGTGCCGGTGACGGGCACGATCGTGTCGTCCTCGGCGCAGCACATCGCGCTTCGCCGGCAGCACGAGCGCGCCGGCGAGGTGGTGATTCATTTTCCGCGCGCCGGCTTCCTGGTGGTGCCGGGCTGAGAGCCCCTGGCGGACCCGCCCGCCGCTGCGCGCGCTTTGACCACCGGGGAGCCTCTAGCAACGGCATCGGGCCCGGACTTCCCTGCGTCGCCATCAGGGACTGCCTCCTTATCATCCGCGGTCTCCTTGTCCGCCACGGCCACCCGGTCGCGCCCCGAAGATTTCGCCGCGTAAAGCGCATGGTCGGCCGCGCTTACCAGCGCCTCTGCCGTACGCGCGTGCCGAGGATAGACTGCAACGCCGATCGACACCGTGACAGCGCCGATGTCCGTACCTCGATGCGTGAGATTCAGTTTTCGCACGCGCTCGAGCAGCCGATGGGCATGCGCATCGGCACCTT
>CALJLA010000069.1 GCA_937983055.1 uncultured Pseudomonadota bacterium | reverse complement strand
AATCTTCGCCAAGAAGCTCGGCCTCGACGACGCCCGCTACGCGGAACTGCTCGCCGCGGCCGAGAACGCGGTCGGCGGCGAGTGAGCGAGCCATCAGCCATCAGCTATCAGCCTTCCGCCAGAGAGGGCAGGTCGCAACTGCCTCGTTGCTGACCGCCGATAAATGATCGCTGAAAGCTGATAGCCCCTCTTTTCACTACCATGCTGATCACGCAAGCCCGCGACGCGGGAGTGACACGCACGCATGGCACGCAAGTCCAAACAGATCGCCGAATCGCGCCGGCTCGATGATGACGCCAGACGCAAGGCCAACTGGAAGCGCTGGGGCCCTTACCTTTCCGAACGCCAGTGGGGCACCGTCCGCGAAGACTACTCCGAGCATGGAAGCTGCTGGGAGTATTTCCCGCACGACCACGCCCGCAGCCGCGTCTACCGCTGGGGCGAGGACGGCCTCTTCGGCTGGACCGACCGCGAGTGCCGCCTCTGCTTTTCGGTCGCGCTCTGGAACGGCAACGACCCCATTCTCAAGGAACGCCTTTTCGGCCTCACCGGTCCCGAAGGCAATCACGGCGAGGATGTGAAGGAGTGCTACTACTACCTCGACGCCACGCCGACCTACTCCTACGCCAAGAGCCTCTACAAGTATCCGCAGTGCGAGTATCCGTACGCGCGGCTCGTGAACGAAGGCGGGCCTTCGCGCGGCAAGGTCGGCGAACTTGAACTCATTGACCTGGGCGTCTTCGATGACGACCGCTACTTTGACGTCTTCGCCGAGTACGCCAAGGACGGGCCGGACGACACGCTCATCCGCATCACCCTTCACAATCGCGGCCCCGAAGCGGCGACGCTGCACGTCATCCCGCAGCTCTGGTTCCGCAACACGTGGTCGTGGGGCCGGACGAGCGAAGGCTTCTGGCCCAAAGGTGTCATGAAGCCCGGCGAGAACGAGATCATCTGCGATCATCCTTCGCTCGGTTTCTTCCACCTGGCGTACAGCGATGCCGGCAAGAGATCGCCAGCGGTGATGTTCACGGACAACGAGACGAACTACCAGCGGTTGTGGAACACCGAGAATCCTACGCCGTACGTAAAGGACGCGTTTCACGAGGCGGTCATCCACGAGAACCAGCAAGCATTGAATCCGGAACAGACGGGCACGAAGGCCGGCCTGCACTACGAGTTGCAACTGCCGGCCGGCGGCGAAGCGACGATCAAGCTTCGTCTCTTTCACGAGGGGAGCGCGGCCGCCCGCCCGCTGGGCAAGGGCTTCGACAACACCTTTGCGGCCCGACTGACAGAAGCGGACGAGTATTACAACGCGGTCATCCCCTCGCGCGTCGCCGGCGAAGCGCGCAGCGTCGCCCGGCAGGCGTATGCCGGGCTGCTGTGGACCAAGCAGTTCTATCACTATGTCGTGAAGGATTGGCACGAAGGGGATCCGGCGATGCCCGCGCCGCCGGCCGGGCGCGATGAGGGCCGCAACGCCGACTGGCCGCACCTGTTCAATCGCGATCTGATTTCGATGCCGGACAAGTGGGAGTACCCGTGGTACGCCGCGTGGGACCTGGCGTTTCACATGCTGCCGTTCGCCGAGATCGACGCGCACTTCTCGAAGGAGCAGTTGCTCCTGTTCCTGCGCGAGTGGTACATGCATCCCAACGGGCAGATCCCGGCGTACGAGTTCAACTTCGGCGACGTGAATCCGCCGGTGCATGCGTGGGCGTGCTGGCGCGTGTACAAGCTGACCGGGCCGCGCGGCGGGCGCGACATTCAGTTCCTGGCACGCACGTTCCAGAAGCTCATGCTCAACTTCACGTGGTGGGTCAACCGCAAGGATCCGCGCGGGAAGAACCTGTTTAGCGGAGGGTTCCTCGGCCTCGACAACATCGGCGTGTTCGACCGCTCGCGCCCGCTGCCCACCGGCGGCCATCTCGAGCAGGCTGTCGGTACCGCGTGGATGGCGTTCTTCTGTAACACCATGCTGTCCATGGCGCTGGAACTCGCCCAGCACGATCCCGCCTACGAAGACATCGCGTCGAAATTCTTCGAGCACTTCGTTCACATCGCCGACGCCATGAACACCCTCGGCGGCTCCGGCCTGTGGGACGATGAAGACGGCTTCTACTACGACCGCCTGCTCGTGGGCGACAAGCAGACGCCCATGCGCGTGCGCTCCATGGTCGGCCTCATCCCCCTGCTGGCCGCGGAAAACCTCGAATACGTCCGCATCCGCAACCTGCACGGCTTCCGCAAACGCATGCGCTGGTTCATGGAGAACCGCGCCGACCTCGCCCGGCACATCTCCTACCTCGAGACCGACACGCCCAGCATCCACCCGCACTACCTGTTGGCCATTCCCTCGCGCGAGCGGCTGCTGAGCGTGCTCAAGTACATGCTCGACGAAAACGAATTCCTCTCGCCTTACGGCATCCGCTCGATGTCCAAGCACTACGCCGAGAACCCGTTTGTCTTCAAGACCAACGGCGAGGAATACCGCGTGCAGTACACGCCGGCCGAGAGCGTCACCGACCTATTCGGCGGCAACAGCAACTGGCGCGGGCCGATCTGGTTCCCGCTGAATTACCTCATTATCGAAGCGCTGGAGAAATACCACCACTTCTACGGCGAGGATTTCAAGGTCGAATGCCCCACCGGCTCAGGCCACATGATGACCCTGAAACAGGTCGCGACGGAGATCGCGAGTCGATTGTCGAAGCTGTTCCTGCCGGATGACGCCGGTGCCCGCCCCTGCCACGGCGACGACCGGCGCTACGCGGATGATCCCAACTGGAAGAACCTGGTGCTCTTCTACGAATTCTTCCACGGCGACAACGGCCGCGGCGCGGGGGCAAGCCATCAGACGGGATGGACGGCGCTGGTGATTCGGTGTTTGGAGAAGATGGGGAGGTAAGCAAGGCAGATTGGTTAGTGGTTTGTGGCAAATGAGGAATGCTTCGCCGCAGGAGACGCGATGTGCCAAAGCCCCGTTTCGTCGATTACTCCGGTGCCGCACCCATCTTGCTGCCTGTGAGTCTTCTTTCGCACTGGCATGGCTTCTACCTACCTGCAAAGGAATGCGACGCTGCGGATCTCGACGTCCCTGCGGGCCGATTCAAGATATGCGAAGAACTCGATTCCCAGAACACGCCTCAGGAATACG
>CALJLA010000068.1 GCA_937983055.1 uncultured Pseudomonadota bacterium | reverse complement strand
CCGATTCTGTCGGACACTGTCGAAACTGGTCACAAAAACGGGTCTTTATTCGGCCCGCCGCACTACCTGTATTCGGCTAATTTTAGCGCAGGTTCCTGACCGGACCCGAATCGACTAATCCGAACCAAGTTGCCCAAAGACGATCACGCGCCCATCGGGCGCGATGACGGCAATCTCGCGACAGCCGTAAAATTTGTCAACGATGGGGCCTTTCAGCACGGCATCTCTGCTGGTGAACTCCGCGTACGCTGCTTCGATATCATCCACCCAGAAATAGATCGTCCAGGTCTTTTTGGCAGCAAAAAAAACGGGGCGGCATTCCAGCATCACCGTCTGCCCGTCACGGTCCAGTGTGACGAAAGCGGGGCCCTTGCCAGCTTCGGTGTCAACCGTAAACCCGAGCGTTTCGACGAAGAAGTCCCGCATCGGCTTCATTGTGCGGGTGGTAACGACCAGTACCGGGGCTGTGCGCTGCAGGGTGGTTCGTGCCATGGTCACCTCGATGATTGCCGGCCGGCAGGCAATGCGAGACACCCTGTCAGGGTCGGCGGCGCGCCTCCCACTGGTCGATCGGATGCAACGGGCCGACCGGGCAATAGTGTTCTTTTGTTGGTGTACCCGTTATACGCGAATACAGATCGTGAATCGCCCGCATTTCGCAGCCGGGCGTACCTATGATTGCAGCAATCAGGAACGCTGTACCCAGATGGCCAAACACATACAACTCCCAGACCCAGATCGAGCGAGCCAATGCTGCAGTCTCCACTGATCCGGATTCCAGGTAACCGATCAGAGCTACTGTGCCCAGGGCCAGCGCACTGACCACTGCAGGCCACTTCTTCCATGCACGGGAAAAACCAATTTTGACAACGTAGCTGACGAGGAATAACCCCGGAACGATCCCGTTCCACAGCAAAGGACGGACACTACCGTCGGACGTCAGAAGACTGCCTGACACAGTAACCAGCCCATAGACGTAGTACAGGCAAGGCGCGGCAAAGCCGAGTCGCACCAGCCTGCCAATTGGTCCAGGCTGCGGAAGCGTGCCAGGTTCGTCGAGTTTGAGGTCCGTCGTTGCCATGCGCTCAATGAGTCACCGAGTTCTCGTTTAGATCGAACGGCTCCACATCAACTGTAATCCTGTCGAAAGATTCTTTCGCCAACAGAACTCCGTTTTCGGATATGTATTCGACTTGATGTGGAAACCGGAAGCCCGCCACGTCGCGGAAGTCGCTCTGATCGACGATGAATGACGGACTCCCGTCAGCATCCAGCAGACTTGCCCGTACGAGATCACCCGTGTGGCTATCGAGATAGAGATGCCATTGCTGCCCACCACTTTGAACCAGGTCGAGCTGCCACGCGAGTACGTCGCCAAACTTCTGCATGCCGAGCATATCTACTTCGTGACCCTTGTCCGGCCACTCGACGAACAGCCCGTCAAACTCGAAGGACCTGAGCACCAGCCTCTCATAGTCTTCCGGGAGCCCGCGGAAGTCACCCGTCGGTATCTGCACCGCCCCTTGGGCATCCAGTTCTGCTATTGAGACAGCGTCGCCGTCGCCGACGATTCTTTGCACCACATTCGGTCGCTTTGATCGAACCACTATTGGTGCCGATGTTCCGTTTGCCTCGATTTGCCCGTGCGCTTCGACAGACTGTATTCGCTTCAGATTGTTGTATCCGCCGCGACCCATGATGTGCTGCCTGACAGCAACGTTGCGCGGCTGACCTACGTGGGGAATCACGGTTCCATCCGCCAGGCGGTCTTGTTCTGCGAGTTTGAAACTGGCGTCGTTGGCGAATCGCTGCGCGTCAACGAGCTCCAGAAACTCGGCCGTCTTGGCCGCGAACCGTTCCGCATCCAGCTGCAATTCGCGCGGGAACACCCGTGAGCCGCCGCTCGTGACGCCCAGCTGGTGCTCGTAATAGTCGGGAACTGGCGGCAAGCCCCCTTCCCACACCGCATCCGGGCCGTAAATCATCCAGAAGTCCCACACGTAAACCGGCACTGCCAGAGTATCCGCATACTGTTGCCCGATGATTCCGGACTCCTCCCAATAGTGATGCACTCGGGGACCATCCAGGAGAGGCATCGAGTCGGCCGCGTGGTGTTCCTTCGCACTCATCGTCGGCACATGTATGACGAAGGTGACAAGACGATCATCCCCCTGGCTGGCTGCAACGAACGCGTCGTTGAGATCTGCCATGCCTCGCAGGCAGATTCCGCAGGTCGGTCCGTTCAGAAATACGAGACGCACGCGCCCGACATTAGCATTGAAATCATCTTTCAATTCCTGCAGATCGTCGCCCATAACGATCAAACTGGAAGGTGCGATTTCCTTTGAACTTGAGGAATCAGTGTTGTCGTTTGAGTCGCTTTGTCCACCGCATGCTGCGAGAGCGAATGCGACAACCATCAGCTCCCATGGTTTCCAAATTCTCATCTGAGTCCCTCGGGTGTCGCGTCGACCAGAATCCACTGAAGTTGATCGGCGAAGAACGCGAGAACAATCATCACTGCTGCCACCCACAGCATGACTTTCAGCCAGATCGATGGTCCGGTCGGACACGTCCCGTCCTCGCAGACAGGCTGCGGCCGATACACGCGCCAAAACGCCCACGCGAGCATGATGGCGGCAACTCCGATGATGTACGGTCGATACGGCGCCCAGCGCGCCATGGTGACAGCGCCTGAGACGCCAAAAAGAACAACCGCCCACGGGCCGATGCAGCACAAGCCGATGAAAGAGGCTATAGCGCTGATACCGATTGCGCCGCCGGTCGTCGCTGCAGCGCCCTTGCGGGATTCGGATGACGGATTTCTCGTCATGATCGGAAACCAACTGCCTGATTCACCGTCAAATTCTCCATCAGACTACACCCTGTACCGCAGTACCGGGTCAAGCGCCGCAACCCTATCACTGGAGCCGCAGACCTATGGATGCAATGACAGTCGGCGAAGTCGTGCGCAGGACGGGCTTGTCCCGCGAGACTTTGCGTTATTACGAGCGCGCGGGGCTGCTCGAGCCTCGGCGCAATGCCGGCAACGGCTATCGGGTCTTTGACCACAATGATCTCGAACGCCTCGAATTCATCCTTCGGACGAAGACGGCCGGCTTCACGATCCGGCAAATTCGCGATTTGATCGACTTGAAGCAGCGCACGAATCCGACCTGCGAACTGGGGCGCGAAATGGCGCTGGAACAGATTCGGCGCGTCGATGAGCGAATCAAGTCGCTCATGGAAGTTCGGAACATTCTCATCGACTTCGCAAAGCAGTGCGAAAAAGAGGGTCCCAACGCCCCCTGCAGCCTGTCATTTAACCGGAATCCGGTTCTGTTCGAGGACACGTCATTCGGCCCTTGCTGACGTCGACTCGGCAGCCGACCGCAATCAGCCGGCGCAACAGGAAAGCTCACGCACGTCCGTAAAAAACGTTTGCGCGCACAGCTTGAGGCCTTCGACCATCGTCAGGTAGGGGAACAGCTGCTGGGACAACTCCTTCACAGCCATACCGCTTCGAATAGCGAGCGCAGCGGTTTGAATCATCTCACCGGCAGCCGGCGCCAATATCTGAGCACCGAGCAATCGTCCTGATGCATCATCGGCAACCAGTTTGACGAAGCCATCCGTCTCGAAGTTCGCCAGTGCCCTCGGCACGTTGCCTAGATCCAGCGTGCGGCTATCGGCGCGCAGACCCTGCTGCCGGGCCGATTCCTCCGTGAATCCAACCGTCGCAACCTGCGGATCGGTGAATGTCACTGCAGGCATGGTGGACAGGTCGAGCTCAGCCGACCCACCAGTCATGTTTGTCGCTGCCCGTGTACCCGCGGCGGCGGCTACGTACACGTACTGTGGTAAGTCAGTGCAATCGCCCGCCGCAAAGATTGACGTTACTGACGTCCTGAGTTGGGCATCGACAATAATGGCACCGCCCGCATTGGTCTTCACGCCGACACCGTCCAGGTTGAGACCATCGGTGTTGGGACTGCGACCGGCGGCAACGAGCAGTGCGTCGCCATCGACGAGATCGCCGTTGATTGCGACGCGAAAGCGCTGGCCGTCATGCTCAACAGAGGTGGGCACCGTGCCGGTAATCACCCGAATACCCTCGCGGCCGAACGCTTCCGTGAGACCGCTGCCGAGTGCCGGGTCTTCGCGCGACAGCAGACGAGTTCGGGCGAGAATCGTTACTTCGGCGCCGAGTCGTCGCCAGGCCTGGGCGAGTTCGACGGCAACGACGGACGAACCGATGACAATAAGGTGCTCCGGTACGCTGTCGGCTTGCAGCGCTTCCGTCGACGACCAGAAGGGTGTTTCTGCGAGCCCCGGAATATCCGGCACTGCAGCGGAAGCACCAGTGGCCAGCAGTATGCGGTCGGCGTCAAGAGTTTTCGTCCCACCGAGTGACAGGGCCACCTCAATTCGATTCGCTGACCGCAGCGTAGCCGAACCGTGCACGAGGCTGATTGCGTCGCGGCGCGCGAGAATGTCCTCGTACTTGGTTTTGCGCAGCTCATCAACCCGCCGCTGTTGCTGCTCAAGCAACTCTCGTCGATCGATGACGGGCTCGCGGTCCGGCAGACCGTCGAACGGATTGGCGCGCTGATGTTGTGCCAGCTCCGCACTTCGGATCATGATTTTCGACGGCACACAGCCTACGTTGACGCACGTGCCACCGATCTGCCTGCTGCGCTCAATCAGAGTCACCCTACGCCCTTCGTCCGCTAGCCGCGTCGCCGCAGCGAACGCAGCGGAGCCCGACCCTATGATTGCGACGTCAGGATTGAAATCGCCGCCGGAGTGGCAGCATTCGTGTTCATCCATGTTCGGGCTCCTGGATCAATGTTAGCAACCGGAAGGTTACTCCCGGGACGGCGCAGCCGGATAGCCTACGTTTGTTGATGCATCGGCGATCCTCTCGATCGTCGTCGCATCATCATCGTAGATTACAGTTGCTGTCTTGCGATCGAAGTCCACGACAACGTTTTTGACGCCATCGACTTTCTCGATCGCTTTGCGCACAGTCACAGGACACAGCGCGCAGTGCATCTTCTCGACGTTCAGTACGACGGTGCGCTCTTCGGCGACGGCAAAAGCCGACACCAGTATGAGCAGCACAACGGACGTCGTCAGAAGTATTCTATTCATTGCAGTTCTCCTACAAAAAGTAAGGCAATAGGTAGGTCACTCCGAGCGCCAGAGCGACGAGGCCGGTGGCGACCCAGAGTGCGACTTTCACGACCCTGTCGGCCGTGTCGGTCGCACAGTATCCATCTGCGTCACAGGCTCGCCGCGGTTTCCAGTAGACATACCAGAAACCGCCGGCAAGGAACGCCAGCGTGGCAGCGACGAAATAGGGTTGATACGGCGCCAGCGCAGTCAGTCTGCCCATCCACGCGCCGCCGACGCCGAGTGTGACGAGCAGCAGTGGCGCGATGCAGCACGTTGACGCGAGGACACCGCCGAGAACGCTACCGGCAGCGAGAAACTTCTGCCGACCGTTGCCAGTTTCCGGAGTAGCGCTTCCGTTCGTCATTGCTGCGTTTCGATTCGTTTCATTCATGATTCAGGCCTGATGTAATTGCGAAGCCGGCGATGCGGCATCGGATTCCGCATCGAGCATGACCGAGCCGAACTGATGCCGGTTCTTGGATTTCCCCGCACTGAATGCCTCCCGAAGTGTCAAGACCACTCCCCCGGTGTTTCGCTCACGCCAGGCAGTTACTTCGTCGGCATAAAGGAAATGGACATGGTGACAAAATGACGCGACGACGTTGTCCTCCCAGTTTTCGTCGGTCGGCAAGTTGAACGAGACGTAAAGTTCGTCATCGATTGGCATTTCGCGCATGACGGCGTCAGGCGTGACCGTCAAATGAACGGGTTTTTGTGCGAGGCCGGTCGCCGCGTCGACTCGCACTTCGGCGTTCAGGAGCTCTGGAAGAAATAACGTATCCCACGCGCACCAGGCGAATCGCGCCTGACCGGCGATCGATAGTTCGTAACCCATTTCCGGTCGAGCCAGTCCCCAGAAGCCGATGATGTTGGAATCGTCATCGCGATATACCCCAGGCCAGTGATTGAGCAGATAACGCACATGCGCCTCCGCTTCACCAGACTCGTTCGCGATATTGCCTGGATTGACAGGCGCATTGCCTACAAGCAAGCGATAAATGCTCAGAGCGATGCGCGCGTCGGTCGCATCAAGTGGCGGAAACAGTGTTGTCAGCCGGTGACTGATTGATTTGGCACTCATGACGTTTCCCACACTTCGTAGGATGCGGTCCAGGTTTCCAGGTTGGCGACGCCGGTGACGGGCAGATGCCGTGCGCCCAGCACTGTCGTATCCTCGAACACGATTGCGCCGGACAGTGCCCAGAGCTTTGGATGTGTCTTGCCGTCTGGCGTGACGGCGGAGTCGTCGCTGATCGGCGTATAGATGCCGATGATCTGAAACTCGTGTCGTTGGCCGTCCTGCTCGATGAAGCCGTGGAAATGGGCCGGATGAAAGTCGTCGCGCTTTTGGTCTTCGTACAAATCCCATCCGACCCAGCCCTCGAGCCTGCCTGTCGCCTGGCCGTTGCCCGTTCCCAGGTAAGTCTCGAAAAACGCCGGTCGGTCCCGGAACCAGCGACGCTCGGATTGCTGGTACACGAACTCCAGCGCCAACACAGGAACGGCAGTAGCCGAATGTGACGTGCCTGGAAGGCCCGCGAGCAGCGCGCCAGCCGCAATAATCCAACTCAGGAAAATCATCCGAACCATGCCGATCCCTCCTTGCAATTGTTGTTGCATGGACCGAGTATCAACCCTGGAGTGACTCCAGAGTCAAGGGTCAGCGATGAAGAATTCCGGCGAAATGCAGATCGGTGAGCTATCGAAGCGAACCGGCGTCAAGGTCGATACGATCCGCTACTACGAGAAGAGCGGCATCCTGCCAAAGCCGCCGCGCACGGCCGGTGGCTACCGTGTCTATAGAGAGGATGACCTTAATCGACTGAACTTCATTGTCCGGTGCCGGCAACTGGGCTTCTCGATGCGGGATATCGGTAATCTGCTCGAGCTCGTCGATGAACACGATTACACGTGTGCGGATGTGCGCGATTTGACGCTCGGTCACGCCGCCATCGTGGAATCGAAGATAGCTGACCTTCAACGCCTTGGGGCTACATTGCGTTCGATAGCTGCGAAGTGCACGGGGAGCAAAGTGCCCGAATGCCCAATTATCGATGCGCTACTCGATCCGGATACCGAAGCGCGAGTGTAAGCACCACGATCCGTCACGCAGGTGCAATTACAACTCCCTGCGACTGCGCAAGACCAGTATCGATTCAACCTTCCAGTCTCTCGATAATCGGACAGCCGTCTTCCGCTCCGTGGCAAAGATTAATGAGTAATTGCATCTCATTCTTTAAAACCATCAATTCTTCGAGCTGCTCCTCAATCTGAACCAACTTTTGTTGACTTACAGCCCGCACTGCTTCTCGTGCCCCCTGTGGATTCTCTCGCATTTCCAGCAACTGGGCGATCTCCGCTAAAGTGAAGTTCATTCGCTGGGCGCGCTTTACGAAATTCAGTCGCGAAATATCTCTATCTATGTACATTCGTCGCCCGGCACTGTTGCGCGACACCGTGGGCAACAATCCAATCTTCTCGTAGTAACGCAACGTGTCGGCACTCAGGCCAACACGACTTGCTGCTTGACCGATCAGGTATTCGTTCATCTGATTACGCTCGTTCAAGTAAATCGCTGCTCGGAACTACGAGGTTAAGTTGATACTCGTTTCAGTAGTTCCGCATGTAGCTTTTTCTCAGGCGGCAGCGATGTAAATAGTAGTTCTCCGTCCACCGCGACCGCCGGTGTGGACAGCACTCCGAGCGCCACTGCATAGTCGATTTCAGTCACGACGTCGACCTGTCGCAGCACAACCCGGTCGGCACCAAAAGACTCACCGACTCGCGCCAATAGCTTCATTGCCCTGGCGCAGTGAGGGCAGCCGCCCGAGGTAAACAATTCTACCGTAACGGTCATATTCAAAAATTGAATCGAAATCCGGCACGAACAACATAGTCGTTTTCAAGTGCCGTGCCGTGAAGATTCTGTACTACAGGTAATTGCACGACACCCTCCACAATCCAGCGTCTTGTCACGTATTGTACGCCGGGCGACAGGTAGATTGTTGTACCGCCAGAGTTCGGGTCATCGGCGCCGTTAACACGGTTGTTGTCACGACGGACGAGATTAGCTTCGAGTACCGCATACAAGAAATCCGGAACCCCGTCGCCTAACGACTGGGGCCACAATCGGTATTGGAGGGAACCATCCAGGCGGAATTCGTCGCCCGGGTCGAAGCCGTTCGCTTCATTTCTTACGCGATAACTCGCCTGTGCATCAGCCTGAAAGTCCAGTGTTTGGTAAGTCGCGGTAACACCGCCGAACACGTCCCACGCGCCGGAACCGGATTGCAGGCCAGGCGGCAACCGACCGATTGAGTCGCTCCTGTTATCGTCGGCTGTCGGCGCCTTGAGTCCGGCGAAAGGCGCGACACGAAACGTGTGCCCCGGCTGGTCCCGTTGCACTAGCGTGTATCGAAGAAAAGCACTTGCATCACCGAGGCCACTGGACGAACGGTTGACGCGACTGCCGTTCATCGTGATATCGAGCTCCTTGTCGACATAGGGCAGAACCCCAAACAATGCGAGCCTGTGATTCAGACCATATCCCAATACGGCGATGACTGACGTGCTCGCCAGATCCCTGTCGTCCGCACCAGGACCGTCCCCCGACTGACTCACCACCACCAGACCTCGGGCAACGAATTCGTCGCCGCCGACCGGCAACGCCGTATTAAAGGTCACCGGTGCGCCGACAGCCGGGCCGAAGATAATCAGGCCAAGCGCAATTCCGAGCAACGTGTTCCGGTAGCGCACTACTCGTCGACCGTAGACATTGTCGCCTCACCGGGAGTGAACCCGGCGTTGAGGATCGCGTGCTTGACCTGCTCGAGATCGACTGTATGGTCGGCCCGCATTTCAATTCGAACCTCACCGTTTGCCAGATCAACCTGGACGCAATTAACTCCCGGCAACTTCTTGATGCTTTTCTCCACGCTGTAGGCACAAAACGGGCACGCAAGCCCAGTCACCTCGATCTCCACGACCTGATGCTCTGTGGCAAAGGCAACCGTCGACATGAAGACAAGACTCAACACCAACGGCACTATCTTCCGCATCTCACTCTCCAATACGATTTCGATTTTCATTCGAGTCATCAGCCTTCCAACCAGATCCGCAGCGGTAGTGCTGCATAGGCCGCGAAAAACCCGATCGCCCAGATGGCAACGGCTATCCAGAAAATTCGACGATTCCACATCAGGACTCGATCGCACGCAGCCTGAAGTTCTGGATCTGCGGGGCACTCGCGACCCGAGCGGAACAGGAGCCAGCCCGTCAATACAAGAAGCACGGCGGCGCCGGTAAAGACCCAGGCCTTGTGTTGGGCTATCGAAACCAATATCGGAAAGCTGGATGAAATTGCCGCGACTGTCGCCCCGAGACCGAGTGCAACGAATGCGATTGGCAGCGCACAACAGATCAGGGTGCCGGTTGACGCAAATAACGCCAACCAAGTCACGCGAGTTTCTCGTGTCTCCATATTCATTGGAAACAGCCTACAACCTGGAGTTCACTCCATGTCAAGGAGGCTCCTTTGCAGTTCTCCGATCTACGCATAGGGCATTCGCAGTGAGGCGGAGGAATCTCGAGCTGACGTGTCACCGTGGTCTTAAGGCCCTACATGAAGAGAATGGCGCGCTCGACAGGATTGACTCGGATCTGCGGCCCTCGCCCTTCGGGCGCACTCACTGCGTTCGTGCGTCTGTCGCGCGACTGCGTCGCGCTCCGATCGAACCTATGACCCCTGCCTTCGGAGTTCGCCAGATCAACAGTAAGTAAATGTTTTGTTTACCATTATGTGGCAGGACGCCCGTTGCAATCGCGGCATTGTGCACATAACTGCATGACCAAACCAAGCAAATCTCACGCACCGGTTCGCCCACGAGCAAACGGGGTTCCGCTTGTTGCGGGCTGATTCACGATACGACTGCCCTACTCTGCAGCTTTTGGGCTTCGGACATTCCGCGAAATTTGAGGGACGCATCTTCCAGCGCCGGCCAAATTTCGAACCCCGCTAGATCCCGAAATCGTCGAAAAAGACGCTGTTCTCTGGAACCCCTTTTTCAGCCAGCATTCTACGGGTTGCCGCGAGCATCGGCGGCGGGCCGCAAACATAGAATTCACAGGCTCCGAAGTCCCGGTCCTGGCCGATCAGATCCTGCAGGGCAACGGCATGGACGAATCCTGTGGGGCCCTGCCAGCCGTCCACCGACAGTGGCTCCGACAGCACGGGTTGCCATCGGAAATTCGGGTGTTGACCTTGTAGCTCATCGAATTCTCTTGCGTAGAATAGATCTGCCCGGGTGCGGGCACCGTACCAGAAGTCAATTTTTCTGCCGCTCTGCTTGTACAGGAGCTCGCTTCGTATAATGGCACGAAGCGGTGCCATGCCGGCGCCGCCACCAACAAAGATCATATCCGCATTGGACTCTCGAGCCCTGAAATCGCCCAGTGGGCCGACGATGTCCAATTTGTCCCCGGGCTGGAGTGACCACATATATGTGGATCCGACGCCCACCGGCAGCGCCTGGCTACCCTCCGGCGGCACCATCAGTCGTACATTGAGCACGATCGTTCCGCGCTCCTGCTCGCACGGTGTCGCCAAAGAGTATGCCCGCCGAGTTTCGGACTTGTTGACGTTGGTGACCTGGGCACCGACCGCCTCGCACGATCTGCTAGCTTCGGACGTCAACCCTAGCTTCGCGTACTCAAGCTTGTACCGTGGAATTATTACGTGGACATAGGAACCGGCCGCATAGTCAAAGTCGTTCTCAGGTAGCCGCAGACGAATTTCGCGGATAAACGGCGTCAGGAAACGACATTCGGCTACCTCGGCTGTGAGTTCCTGTGCCGACAGCACGTCGTCGGATATTCCAACAACCATATCGCTCGCAACTTCGGCTTGACAGGACAACCGGATTCCCTTTTTTCGTTGCGACTCTGACAACAAGCGACGATCGGCCGCCGACTCAGGCCAGTCCGGTCCGAGGTTTACGACGCAGAGCCCGCACGTTCCGCCACCTCCGCAGTTTGACGGCAATACAATGTCGTCCCTGGCCAATTCGTCGTAGAGACGGCCACCGACGTGCGAACTCACGCGTGCGACAACCTCGCCGTGCGGCGCGCACACCGCGATTTGCGCCGGAGATCGCCACCAACCGCCCGGCACCAATGCAAGAAAATCCTCGCGTCGAAAGCTATCGAAGAACAGGACCACGCCCGTGATCGAGAACCAGGCAGCAATCAGTGAAACCAGAATGACGAGGGCATTATTGAAATCTTCCCGCTCCTTGTAGTCCATGATGTGCAGCATCCAGAACACATCAAAAAGTCGCCACGTATCATTGCGACGCTCGAGAATTCTCCCGTCATCGGCCGCGATGTATAACGTCGTCGCGTCATCGTCGTCGAACGCAACGCGCCATGCGTCGCCCGAATGCCGGCGGATCTCCATGCTCGGTGCCTGAACCGGTTCGATCGACACGATCTGTCCGGGCCCCGAGTAGTCCTGCCCCGCCAGTGCCGCGGCATCCTCGGCTGTAACGACGATTCGGCTGCCGGACGTTGCATCGAACAGCTGCGATCCGCCGGCATTTTTTACCTGGTATGCAGCACGACCAAGATGCGATCTCAGTGAAATATCGAAGATCGGCGCAGCCGAAGCGGCTCGCTCGAGAATATCGCCGACGCTCAGCACATTGCGCGAAGATGCCGAAACCGGCATGACGTCGGCGACCGCCTGGTAGTGATGTCCCTGAACGTGTTCGTGGTCGAGCAGGCCCATCATAAGACCACTCAACATCCAGATGCCCACCTGGATTCCGATCGCAAGTCCGATCCACTTATGGAGTCTTCGGAACCAGATCACTTCTATCACCAATGTTCGAGTCATCGACCGGTATGACCGCCTGCTGGCGCTTCTTCAGGCTGTAGAACAGGAGCCAGACACCGGTCAACGCAAACAGGAGTCCGACGAACGCGGCCACTCTGAGTAAATTATTATTGAAGTCCGTTCGATTCTCGTAATCCATGATGTGGAACATCCACAAGAAATCGTATAGCCGCCAGAATGTGTGGCGGCGAGTAATCAGCTCTCCTGTCGTCGGCGATACATAGAAAGTCGTTTCAATCCGGTCGTCGAATCGCACCTGCCAGAGCGGCAATGGCCGTGACTGGATCTCGGTTGGCCGGGCATCACTGTCGTCAAGCAATACAGCAGCAATGATCTCGCCATCGCCGGCGTAGTAGTGCGTGGCCAGCGCCATGGCCTCACTGCGATCGATCGGCGTGCGTTCCGCTCCAGTTGTGGCGTCCAGAAGGGTACTGCCCTGCGCAGTCTTGACGATATAGTGCGGGTCGCCGCGTCGCGCTATGAACTGAACCCGGGTGGCCTGCGGATATCGTTCGAGAATGTCGCTCATGGGATAGAGCTCGGCCAGATCCTTTCCGACAGGCTCAACGACGTTCTTGACCAGGGGATCGCCATGGATGAAGTCGATGTCCACCGTTGCCATGTAAGCGCCGCTGACCATCCAGAACATGGCCTGAATACCGACAATCAATGCGAGCCACTTGTGGGCCTTGCGCGCAAGAAACGGCGCTTTCATGATTTTATTCCTGATTGCATTGTGTGACTCACGCTTGGTACCCACGCAGCAGAGCGCACTTCGCTCACTGCGGGGCGGCAGCCGCCGCCCCGCACGCTACCCGTGTCCTTACTGCCAGCGGTACGTCAGCCGAGCGTAGCCACGCCGCCCGGTGAGGTCGTAGGTCATCGTATCGGTATTGGCATCCGTCCAGGACGCGACGTAAGGGGCGCCCTCGTCGAACAGATTGTCGATTCCGACTGCAAGCCGCATGCTGTCAGAGAATTCATACGTCGCCTGCAAATAATGGTAGACAACGGAATCGATCTCCGCACCGATCGCTGGTGGCTCAGCATTGAAGTCGTCACCATCACCGATGACCTGTACGGAATAGGTTCCGCCCCATCTTTCCGCACCGACATTCAGCGACATGTAAGAGCGAAAACGAGAATAGCCTCCGTTACCGCCACCAATGTGTCCATCCAGAACGATAGGTGCCGCACCGGAAAACGGCGTGATCTCGTACTCGTTCAACAGCGTCGTCTTGAAATCGAAAGCAGCAGGCAAATCCATCAGGTCGAAGTTGTAGGTCAGCCCGAAATCAATGCCCTTGATGGTTTCCAGCCCCGAGTTGACGGGTTGCGCCGACAGGAAATTGACGTCTCCGCTCAACGAGCTCCGCGTAAAGTGCGCTGGCGAACAAAATTCATGCGCAAGATTCGGCGTGTTGTAGCAAACATCGAGCTTGGTCGAACCGGGAATTTGCGTAATCGCGTCCTCGATTTCGATGTCATAGTAGTCGAGTGTCAGCGCCAGACCTTCCAGGAACGACGGTTCATAGACGACTCCAAGAGTAAACGTGTCGGCACTCTCGGGTTCGAGCGCAGTATTGCCACCCACCGTTGTCAGGATCGTGTTGCCGAGCTGCATGAAGCCCACAGGAACGCCGTCGGCCTGGCAATTCTGGTAGACGACGTTACTGGGATCCAGATCGCTCCAGCCCGAACATGGATCGGTCGTCGTCAGGTTGCCCTCAGCGACGCCGCCGAACAGTTCATTGACGTTCGGCACTCTGAACGCGGTCGACAGATTCGCACGAATCTTCAGATCATCAATGATCTGCCAGTTGAGGCCGATCTTGAAGTTGTCGTCGCTGCCAAAGGTTTCATAGTCCGAGAATCGAAACGCCAAGTCGAGGTTGAGGTTTCGGGCAAGCGGCGCATCGACGAGAATCGGCAAGCTCGCTTCCACGTAGAACTCGTCGGACTTGACCGTACCCGAAATCGGGTCGGCCGCATTCGTATTGGCGGCGCCAATAATTACCAGTGAATCCGGGTTGCGCCAGCCCTTGTCGTTCCTGTTCTCGTAGCCAGCGGCGAGCAATACCGGGCCGGCCGGCAGATCGAACAATTCGCCCGACACGTTGGCCGAGATGCTCGTCTGCTCGTTGCCACCGGTACCGACCATCGTGAACAGAATGTAGTCCATGACCTCCTGTGTTACGTCGCCGAGGCCCAGGATATCGGCACAGGGGATACCGCCCGTTCCACAGATCGAGGTATCCAGCGTTTCGTTGAGCCTTAGCAGATTGACGATGTTCGTTGAGCCATCGATACCGGTATTGCGCCCCCAGTTGTAGGAAACATCCCAGCTCCACGTATCGGAGAACTCGCCATCGAGCCCGGCAACCACGCGCCAGGTATCTGTTTCCTGGAAAAACTGCCGGTCGCCACTTTCGGCGATGCGCCGATTTTCCAGGAATACGTCCTCGCCGGTCGGATTGGTCGGGTGGCTGGCGTCGAAAAAGATGTTCCTGATAGTGGTCGGTGAGGCAGGCTGGTCGGTCTGTCGATTTGTGTACATGACCTCGCCGAATATGCCGACCCGGTCCGTCAACTCGTGATTGCCGAATGCCGAAAACGACAGGCGTTCCAGGGGATTGACGGCGTTGAACGACTGATTGAAGTCGAAGTTGTGAATCAACGGATCGTAAATTGCGAAATCGTCACCGCTGCCATTGGGATCCTGGTTGAAGTTTATGCGCGTTCCGTCGGGCAAGAGCGCCCGGCCGCCCGTAGTACTGCTGCTGCCGAAGCAAACGAGCTGGCCATTGACCTCGGACCGGGGGCAGTCGACACGGTCAGGCATGTAAACCTCGTCTGCATCCTGATAGCTGATGTTGGCCATCAGGCTGCCACGTTCGTTTGTGACGCCCCAGGTCAGGTCGAGCTGTAACTCCTCGCCATCGCCCTCGAACGCCGCACCGGCCTTGACCGCGGCTTCGACGCCCTCGAAGTTCTTCTTGGTAATGATATTGACAACGCCGGCGACCGCGTCAGCGCCATAGATGGCCGATGCGCCGTCCTTGAGCACCTCGATCTGCTCGATGATCGAAACCGGGATCATGCTCAGATCCACGGAGGTATTCGCACCGGTCCCGCCGGCGACGATTCGTCTTCCGTTCAGCAGAACCAGCGTGCGGTTGATGCCCATGCCCCGCAGGTTGATCTGTGGCGTACCCCAGCCGTTCGACACCCAGTACGCCGATGTCTGATTGCCGCCAAAGCCAGCCGATGACGGTAGTCGCTGCAGCAGCACTTCGAGCGACGTGACGCCCGTCGCTTCGATTTCCGGAGCGCCGATTATCGTCATGGGCCCGACGCTGTTGAGGTCTTTTCGGGCAATGCGACTGCCCGTCACGACCACTTCTTCGACGGTATTGCCATCGCCCGCCAGGGTCCCCGAATCCTGTGCGCTCGCACTGACGCTGAACACGCTCGCCAGCATCGCTACCAAACCTGTCTTCTTTCTCGTATTCATGTCGTCCCCCACCTCGGTGTCACGTTCTGTCTCTTCAGCAACGTAGATCTGAATCACACGTTTGTCCGACAGTCCGCTCGAGAGTCCCGAGTCCCGCAGGAGCAGCTCCAAAGCATCGCTCAACGAATATCGACCCGATACTGCGTTGGCTTGTCGAGATTCAGCCAGGTCGTAGGGGAAAAGCATGATTGCGCCGGTTTGTTTGGCAAGGCGGTTCAACGCCTCCGCCGCATTCAAGGGCGGTATGTCAATGTCAAACAACGGCTCACCGGACGGCTCGGCGGCGATGCTCGCGGTACTCAGCATGGCCACCATCAGCCAACTCGCCAACCATCGCGTCACGCGGGCAGCCCGATGTTGCGTTCCCCCAACAACCCGTCCGGACACGCAGTTCCTCTGTCGATGTACCCGATCGGACTTGTCAATCAGATAACTACCGAGGACCGGAAAGCCGCAATAAAACTTGAACATTTTTTCTCTGCGAGCCCAGGAACCAGGGTTCTTGACCGTTCGCCAGCCGTCGATGTGCAGACGCGACAAGGTCCGCGGCTGGCGAGCCGGACGCAGCTCCGTATCGTTCGACGACCCGGTGTTACTCGTTTGCGGCAGATAGCACGACACGATCACGGCTCAAACGCGTAACACGCAACCCGAAATTTGCCTCGAGCGCGTCGAACATGGCCTCCGTCTGTCCGACCGGAAACTGCCCACCGATGCGCGTTGCACGGATTGCCGGATCGGCAATTTCGATCGTGATTGGCGTGTATCGGCTGATCTCGCTGACGACCAATTCCAGTGGATCTCCTGCGAAGGACAGCATGCCATCGCGCCACGCCAGTTTCTTGGCCAGATCCTGAGATGGGATCGTCCGCACGCTTTCCTGAATACTCCGGGCGTTCGATTCGGAGTCCGGACCGGTCTTTATCGTCGCGCTTTGCCCGGCGCTCAGCGCTACAACCGCCTCGAGGTAGTCGTCGATCTCTGTCTCAACCGATCCTGACGCCTGTGGTTCCACATGATCAACAACTGTCGACAACCCGCTAGCGGCGCGGTGTTCGTTTAGTGTAGCCAACGAAACCCGACCGTCCGTAACGGTTACATCAATGCTCTGTTCTTTCAGATACACAGAGAATGCCGTGCCAATCGCCTGCACCCGGCCGGTGCCGGCGAATACACGAAACGGTTGGTCGCTGTTATCAGCAACCGTAAAATGCGCTTCGCCACGCAGCAAGCGAATGTCGCGGAATTCTGCATGATAGTTGACCTCGATCTGGCTGTCGGTATTGAGGACAACGACGGAGCCGTCGGACAGTGTTGTCGTCTGCTGCTGGCCGATCGCGGTCGCGAACAGGCCGTTCGATTCGTGAAAAGATGACGTGCTTTGCCAGAACAGGGCAGCAATCCCGATCGATATCACAAATGCGACGAATGCCACTGACGCCAGCGCAGCCTGCACAGACAACAATCGAGTATGGCTCGCCGATTGGCCGGCGGGCCTGGCCAGCGGCACAGCAAGCTCGGTCAGGACGTTCATCTTTTCCCACAGTACCGCGAGGCTCTGGAGTTCCTCGCGATGCACGGGACTGCGGCTCAGCCACTCCTGAAGCGCCGCGATGTCTACCTGGGTCGGCGCATCGTCGGCATCCAGGCGAATCAGCCATGTCGCAGCCTCCTCGGCAATTGCGCGGCGATCGGGAAACTCGACAATTCGGTCAGTCATTGCGCACCCTTCTTGCACCTGGTCGGTACACCCTGATTCCTGCCTACCAATGTCTCATCGCCTCCACGAGCCAGCACGAACGCCCGGCACTCCAGAACGCCGCGCAGCAGGTACTTCTCCACTGAACTTACCGACAGGGACATTCTTTCCGCAATCTCCTTGTGAGCCAGGCCATGGACTTTGCGCAGCAAGTATACCTGCCTGCACTTGTCTGGCAGCGATGCCACCGCCTCGCAGTAAAGGCCCAGCGATTCTTCGGCCGTCGCCGCCTGTTCCGCGGAACTTTCACAGTCTATAACCAGCGAAGCGCCCGTTTCCTCAAGATAATCGGTGATTTGTCTTGACTTCCTGGTCAGTTTCGTAAGCGCAACGTTCTTCGCGATACGAAAGAGAAAGGCTTTCGGCTGCTCGATGTCCTTTTGCTGCTCGGCGACGTAGGCACGCAAATAGGCCTCTTGCGCCACATCTTCAATATCCTGCCGATCCGAGAAGTAGCGCGCCAGGTACTTCCTGAGGAACGCGCTGTGTTCCACGAAGGCGGCCGACACGGCCGTCAGCCCGGATGGGCTACTCAATTGCTTGGGCTTGTTTCTCATTCGTTGCCCTCCTCGAGTTCTGCTGCATCGACGGCTTGGCTAGGTTCCGAACAGGCTCGTCACACATATCGCCGAACTTCAGTGTTCATGATTGTCGCCCTCTTTTTTGACCGGTCGCGACGAGCTGTGCGTGTGAATTACCTTCCAGTCGTCGTCGACGGCACGAAACAGAAATGTCTGATAGCCACGATTGTGAATGCGCCGCTTGTCGGCTTTGACGACGGCGATCACTTCCGTATCGGCGACAGCCCAGGCGAAGGGCCCCTCCCAATGCACCTCGATGTTCGAAAAGTTCAGCTCCAGCGAATCGAGCGCGTCGCCTTCCGGTTCGACATGATTGTCGATGAGATCGCTCAGGCCGGCGTTCTGGCCGCCGCTTTCTATGTATCGGGCGCCATCGAAATCGAGAAAATGCTCCCGAAACGGCGTACCGTCCGCGGTCTCCCAGCCCCGCTCTATCGCATCGATGATCTCGACGATGCGTGACTCGTCCGTGGAATCGGCCCGCAGTTCAGCCGACACAAACAAGCACGGGACGAGTACCAGCGTTGCCAAGTAATTCGATAATCTACGTGCGTACATCTTGTTCATAGTTCACCTCGCTTGTCTTGAAACCGGGCATCGGCTCCCCAATCCAGTTGGGTTTTTCGGCACCCAATTCATCAGGCCGGCTTCCGCCGGTGTGGTGTTCCAAACTCCGGGTCCTCGCTGATACGGTACGCAACTGTTCCCTGTGGCGGTTCATACCAGCCCGGGTCACTGAAATCGTTGCGCGCCAGGTTGTCGCGGACCTTGACGGTCGTGAACATGCCGCCCATTTCGATATTTCCGTACGGACCTTTGCCGGTCATCATCGGCAGCGTGTTTCGCGGGCCGCCGTGATGACCCATGTCGATGTGGTCCTGGTGTTCGGCCATGCCGTATTCGCCCATCGCTAGGTAGCCCGGCAGAATCTTCTTGATCTCGTTTTCTATACCGCGCTGGTCGACGCCGATCGGGTTCGGGACGTCGTGGCCCATCGCATTCATCGTGTGGTGCGCCATGTGGCAGTGGAACGCCCAGTCGCCCGGCACCGCGACGAACTCGATGTCGCGAATCTGGCCGACGCCGACGATTTCCGTCGTTTCCGTGCGCCACTGGCTTCTCGGCCAGCGCCCTCCGTCGGACCCGGTCACCCAGTACTGCACGCCGTGCATGTGTATCGGGTGGTTCCACATCGACAGGTTGGCCATGCGCACCCGCACACGCTCGCCGGTGCGGGCGACCACCGGGTCAATAGCCGGAAAAACCTTGCTGTTGAACGTCCATAGATCGAAGTCCTGCATGATCGCAGGGTCCGGCCGGTACGTACCCGGGTGCATTGCCCAGTTGTGCAGCAGGAAACAGTAGTCGCGATCGACAGGTACCGCTTCGCCGTTCTTCGGGTGAATGATAAACATGCCCATCATGCCGACAGCCATCTGCACCATTTCGTCCGCGTGCGGGTGATACATGTGGCTGCCGTGTTGCTTCAGCGTGAACTCGTAGGCGAAGGTCTCCCCCGGATTGATGTGCGGCTGGTTAAGGCCGCCGACTCCGTCCATCCCGCTCGGCAGGATCAGGCCGTGCCAGTGTATGGTCGTGTGCTCCTTCAGATTGTTCGTAACGAGTATGCGCACCCGGTCGCCCTCGACAGCCTCGATCGTCGGGCCCGGCGTCGTGCCGTTATAACCCCAGCACTTGGCGCGGCTGCCCGGCGCGAACTCGTGCTCGACCTCCTCGGCGACCAGGTGAAACTCTTTTACGCCGTTTTTCATCGTGTATGGCAGCGTCCAGCCGTTGAGGGTTCTCACAGGCCGATACGAGGAACTGTTTCCTGCCACCGGAGCCCGCGGCGCTTCCTGGGCGTTTACCCCGTTGGCTACCGTACCCACTGCGGTCGCGACAGCGCCCGTGTACCCAAGGAACTCGCGTCGTGAAGTCATTGTGCACCTCCGTGATCGTGCTCGTGCTGATTTTGATCTGCGCTACTGCCCGGGTCGGGTCGGTTGTCTTTCGGCTTTTCGTGCTGCGGCGACTGGTGCGCGCCGTCGTCCTTATTCATCCGGTGACCGGAATGATCCATCGGCATGGCCGACTCTTTTTCGCCGTTCTCCGGCATTGCCATGTCGTCGTGCATGCCGCCATGTCCAGTGTGATCACCGCCGCTCTCTGCCGGCCGGACGAATTCCTCCACGTCGATGCGTTCGTCGCCGATGCTGGCCGCACTCGGCAGTGACGTGCCGACGGCGAGCGCCAGCTCTGCGCGTGCCAGCCAATAGTCACGTATGGCTTCGAGATAGCCCTGGTAAGCGTCATACTCGTCCTGCTTCAGGGCGATCAGCTCGAAAATGCCAATCAACATGAAGTTCACTTCCTCTTGTGCGCGCGCGACCGTTTCGACTCGTTGCGGTAACAGTGTCGTTCGGTACTCGTCGATTCTTGCGCGCGCGTTCTGCAGCGCTGCGTGTGCAAGGCGCACACTGTTGTCGACGTCGAGTGTCACGCGACGCACGTTGCTGACTGCTACCTGTAATTCCGCGTCGGCTCGCAGCAGTGCGTCGCGATGCTGGTTGAAGATCGGTACCTCCCAGTCGACCGTAGGACCCGAAAGCCGCGAGCCGTCAGTGTCCCGCTCGCGCTCGAAACCGACGTCGAGATCGCCCAGCCATCGGGTCCAGTTCACGACGCCGAGGCGATCCGCCAGTACATCGGCATTCGTGTGTGCGGCAGCAAGGTCGAGCCGGGAATTACGGGCGAGCGCCAGCAACTCATCGAGATCGTCTTCGGTGGCGACCGGCAACCGCAATGCCGCCGGTGCCGTCCAGGGCTCGCCGACCGACAACCCCAGCACGGTTGCCAGGGCGGTCCTCGCAGCGAAGGATGCTTTGGCCGCCTCCAGCGCGTTCAGTCGCGCCTCCGACGCCGTCGCTCGCTCCATCGCCAACTCGCGTGGCGCAAGATTGCCGGCATCGAAGAATCGCTGCGCCAGCCGTGCGGAAAGTTCGCCGGCTTTGGCGATCTGGGCCCTGAGGGCTGCCACCTGCTGTGCGCCGACGTAGTCGTAATAAACCTTCTCGGCAGCCGCCGACACGCCGAGCACATCGGCGCCAACCCGGTGCTTCATCGCCGCGAATGCGCCGCGCGACAGGCGCTTGCGTGCCGGCAGCGTGATCAGGTCGGTGAACGACACGACCAGGCCATACGTTACCTGGTCCCGCTCGCCGGCGGCGTTCGTATCCAGGAATACGCCACTCAGGATCGGGTTTCTTATGCGGCCGGCTTCGTACACGTCGGCTGCAGCGAAACCGAGGCTTGCATAACTGGCCTGCAGCTCCGGATTGTTGATGAGCGCAATGCGGATCGCGCTCTCCGCCGACAAAGGGGCTGACGTCAATCTCGCGAGCAATTCGTCGGTTCTCGCATCGACGGGCTGGCCGCGTGCCGTAACCAGTTCGTTGACCTCGCCGCGTCCCAGGTCTGCCGGGATGCTGCTACAGCCGCCGAGCAGTACGACCGCAACCAATGCGAACGGGCGCCGGAATCGCACACCGGTCCGTTGCGATTCACGCGCCAGGGGACGGCGCTCTGCAGAAATGTCGTTGCGCAATTCAGTGCTCATGATCGTGGCCGTCATGGGATTCGTCTGCGTCGGGTTGTGGTGGATCGTCACCATGCGAGTGCGTGCTGTGGTCGTGCTCAACGGCTTTGTCAGCCTGCCCGGACGCGGGTTCCATTGCGTGGTCATGAGCACCGGCGCCGTGCTCGTCACCCGCGTGGTGGCCCATGCCGGCAGCGCTAGCCAAAAACGCGTCGTATTCGTCAGCGTCGAGTGTCGGGAGCCGGGTCATGAATGCAACCACGGGCCAGATCGCATCGTCGTCGTGTGTCGCGCCCCAGGCCGGCATGCCGGTCATCCGGATGCCGTGCTTCGTCACCTGGAACAATTCCGCCGGGGTCATGCGCGCAGCCGACTCGGCGAGATCCGGCGCCGGTGGATTGAGGCCCTGGCCCATAGCTTCGGCGGCCTTGCCCGGCGCGCCATGGCAGCCGACGCACATGGCTTCGAAGTCGTTTACGCCCGCACGAACGAGTGACTCATCGCTCAGGTCGGGCACATCGATTTTCCTTGCACGCCGTTCGATGGATGCATGGGAGGTCGTCGACAGCAGCCAGTGGACTGCGCCGCTATGCGGTGCGCTTGCGCTGACATCGTAAAGGCCGGAATACGCGAACGCGATAATGCCGACGACACCGATCACCAGCACGGCGGCGAGCTTGAGTAGAGTTTTCATGGCAAATCTCTGAGAGTTAAATGGTGTCGCTGATTCGCATTCGGCCGGAGTCGAATGCGAGAACCCACGACCATTCATCGTTATCAAACGATGAACGGCCAGCCGGCCCCGGAGGGCGGCTTAACTACGCAGAGAGAATTGGAGGTCGGTAGGGTGCGTGAGGCGTCGGGCCAGCCCGAAACGCATCTGCCTTCGGTGAACGCTCAGCGCCTGCGCCAACCGAAAAAAGGCCGGTAGCGACCGACGTTACGATCGGGCTGCCGCTCGAAAGTACACACATCGAGGCGCAACTGCCGCAACACGGGCACTCGACCGAGGATCCCTGTTCTGCCTCGCCGCCGCTAGCAGCGAGATGTTTGCTGTGATCCATGCCCTGGTGATCTTGCGAAGCCGTGTTGGTGGCGTGATGCGCGTGGGCATCCGTACTTGCGGAGGCGGACGCGGTGGTCAGCGCCGCATCCATTTCGCACATAGCCCCTGCCCCGGTCCAAGCAGACAAGACGAGGACTATGGCGAACAGGCCGGCAATGGATTTTCGCGCTCGCATCATTGCTATAAGGCTAGCTCTTTCGATTGCAGAGCACAAACGGGGTGCTTACGAATTCTTCCTGGCATTTTACACAGTTTGTATATCATTGATTTCACTGCCCGCGCCGCCTCGCCAGGTAGTATTTTTCAAATCCGAATATAAGGGCGATCGAACCAGCGGCTATGCCAACGATCAGCGGGTCCGCTCCTCCCTTGATGACCAGGAAGGCAACCAGGGCCAGTGCATCGAGAAGCATCGCGACAATCAGCACCCAGGCACGGGCACCGACGTCGTCCCGAAGGTGACGCCAGACGCCCCAGTGAACAGCGATGTCCATGACGAGGTAATAAATCGCACCGAGCGACGCGATCCGGCTCAGATCGAAGAACGCCGCCAGCACAGCGGCAAGTACCACGGTATATACCAGCGTGTGCTTCTGGATGCCGCCCGGCATGCCGAAATGCCGGTGCGGAATGATATTCATATTCGTCAGCATCGCGAGCATTCGCGACACCGCAAAAACGCTCGCCAGCAGACCCGAGCTGGTGGCGATGATGGCAATGGCCACCGTGAACCAGACGCCATTGTCACCGAGTGCTGGGCGTGCTGCTTCGGCGAGCGAATAGTCCTTCGCTCGCACGATCTCGTCGATTGTCAGCGTAGAACCCACGCCGAACGCTACAAGCATGTAAACAGCGACGCAGATTCCGAGCGATATCATTATTGCTCGACCGACATTCTTGTGCGGCTCGACGACTTCGCCGCCACTGTTAGTGATTGTTGTAAAGCCCTTGTACGCGAGAATCGCGAGGGCAACGCCGGCGAGAAATCCTGTTGCCGACGTGTCGTCAACGACGCCCGTCGTTGCCGGCTCAAATGTGAAGCCCGCGGCCCACAAGGCTGCCGCCGCGAACCCGACGATGCCCAGGATCTTGATTGCTGCCGTGACCTTGGATACCGCGCCGATCAGGCGATTGCCGGCGATATTGATCAGGAACGCGACGACGATCAGGCCGACGGCCAGCAAGGGAACCAGCCATGCCTGATCTCCCGCGTCGAAGAGCTGCAGGGTATAGGTACCGAAGGTTCGAGCGACCAGGCTCTCGTTGATGATCATCGAGAATGCCATCAGCAGGGCGCAGGCGCCGGTCATCATGGTCTTGCCGTAGGCTTTTTGCAGGATCATCGCGATGCCGCCGGCGGACGGATACTTGCTCGTTACCTTTATATAGGTGTAGGCGCTGAAGGCACTGATAACCGCAGCGAGCAAAAATGCCAGCGGGAACATGGGTCCCGCGTACTCCGCGACCTGTCCGGTTAGCGCGAAGATGCCCGCACCGATCATGACCCCGGTACCCATTGCCACCGTCGCAGTCAGCGTCAGGCTGCCGGATTTGTAGTCGTTGCTCGATTCCATATTCCTGTCTCTTTATTCCGGCTACAACTTCAACCTGCGCAGACGAAGCGCGTTGCCGATGACCGAGACCGAGCTCAGGCTCATCGCCGCGGCGGCAATCATCGGGCTCAGCAGCAATCCGAAGACCGGGTACAGCACGCCTGCCGCAATCGGCACACCGGCGGTGTTGTACGCGAACGCGAAAAAAAGATTCTCTCGAATATTGCGCATGGTTGCCCGGCTCAGCAAACGTGCCCTGGCGACGCCCATCAGGTCGCCGCGCACGAGCGTGACGCCGGCGCTTTCCATTGCGACATCGGTACCCGTACCCATCGCTATGCCAACGTCAGCTTGTGCGAGTGCCGGCGCGTCGTTGATGCCGTCGCCAGCCATGGCGACGACAGAGCCGGCTGCCTGCAGTTCGCGGACGACGCGATTCTTGTCCTCCGGCGAGACGTCGGCATGCACCTCGTCGATGCCGATCTGGCGTGCAACGGCTTCGGCGGTGCCACGACTGTCGCCTGTCAACATCACGACCTTGAGGCCGGCCTGGTGCAGCATGCGTATGGCCTCCGGCGTCGACTCCTTGATCGGGTCGGCCACGCCAACGATGCCGGCAGGCCTGCCGTCGATTGCGACGAACATGACCGTTTGACCGTCGGCACGGTGCTTTTCGGCGGCGTCCGCGAGCGCGAAATCCTCGGCGCCGAGCCGCTTCATAAACTTGCTGTTGCCGATTGCAACGGCGGCGCCGCCAACTTGGGCCTTGACGCCTTCGCCGGTTACCGATTCGAAGTCGCTGGCGGACGCGATCTCCAGTGATCGAGCCGCGGCGCCCTCGACGATGGCCTCGGCCAGCGGGTGTTCGCTGGCTCGCTCGACAGATGCGACGAGGCGCAACATTTCATTCTCGTCGTGCCCACCGGCCGCTTCGACCATGACCAGCTTCGGCCGGCCCTCCGTCAGCGTACCTGTCTTGTCGACGACGACGGTGTCCACCTTCTCGAAGGTCTCGAGTGCTTCGGCATTCTTGATCAGGATACCGTTCTGCGCACCTTTGCCGGTACCGACCATGATCGACATCGGTGTGGCGAGGCCGAGCGCACAGGGACAGGCAATGATCAGAACCGCAACGGCGTTGACGATGGCGTAAGCCATCGCGGGCGCGGGCCCCCAGATCGACCAGACGATGAACGTAATGATCGCGATGACGACGACGGCCGGTACAAACCACGCCGCAACGAGATCGGCCAGCTTCTGAATCGGTGCCCGGCTGCGCTGCGCTTCGGCGACCATGCGCACGATCTGTGACAACAAGGTATCGTCCCCGACCCGGGTAACCTCCATGATGAGGCTGCCGGTCCCGTTGACGGTACCGCCGATAAGCTTGTCGCCCGCACGCTTCTCGACCGGAATAGGCTCACCACTGACCATCGACTCGTCGACAGAACTGTGACCGTCGACGACCGATCCGTCGACCGGAACCTTCTCGCCCGGCTTGACGCGCAGGCGGTCACCCGGTGCGAGATCGTCGAGCGATACTTCCTGCTCGCTACCATCGGGTGAAATCCTGAGCGCGGTTGGCGGCGCGAGTTCGAGCAACGCACGTATCGCGCCCGACGTTTGGCTGCGAGCCCTCAGTTCGAGCACCTGGCCGAGCAACACCAGCGTCGTGATGACGGCGGCCGCCTCGAAGTACACGGCCACCTCGCCCGCGGCATTCTGAAATGCCTGCGGAAAGATGCCCGGCATTGCGACTGCGACGACCGAGTAGACAAAGGCGACGCCGACGCCGAGCGCAATCAGCGTGAACATGTTCAGGTTCATCGTTCGAACCGAGTTCCAGCCACGCACGAAGAACGGCCAACCGCCCCAAAGCACCACGGGCGCTGCCAATGCGAGTTGCGCCCACTGGCGCCACGCGCCCGGCAACAGGTGCTCCAGCGGGTGGCCAGGGATGATCTCGGCCATCGCGTAGACGAACAGCGGCAAGGTCAGCACTGCGCTGACCCAGAAGCGCCGCGTCATGTCGTCGAGTTCGCTGGTGTCTTCCTCGGCGCTCGCGACGACCGGTTCCAGCGCCATGCCGCAGATCGGG
Source organism: uncultured Pseudomonadota bacterium (assembly GCA_937983055.1). Taxonomy (GTDB): domain Bacteria; phylum Pseudomonadota; class Gammaproteobacteria; order Burkholderiales; family Eutrophovitaceae; genus CALJLA01. Next base: position 43,013 of record CALJLA010000068.1, on the reverse strand, counting down.
CAGCTGCCGGGATGATCGCGAACGATTTCCGGGTGCATCGGGCACGTGTACTGCGTCTTGCGTACCGGCACATCGGCGCGCTCGAGCGCCATACCGCACTTGGGGCAGGAGCCCGGTTTGTCCGACTGCACCTCGGGGTGCATCGGGCAGGTCCAGGTCGCGCTCATGATTGTTCTCCTTCGAAGCCGGCGATGATCGGGCAATCGGGCCGCTCGTCGCCGCTGCACTGGTGCGCCAGGTGCTTCAGCGTGTCGACCATTGACTGCAGCTCGGCGATCTTTTGCTCGAGTTCTGCAATGTGTTCCTTGGCCAGCCGCTTGACGTCGGCGCTGCTGCGATTCTGGTCGCGCCACAGCGCCAGCAGGTTCGCGATCTTCGGCATCGGGAAGCCGAGATGTCGCGCACGCTGGATGAAGCGCAAGGTGTGCAGGTCGCGTTCGTCGAAATGGCGGTAACCCGAGCCCGTGCGCCCGGCCGGCTCGATGAGGCCGATCTGCTCGTAATAACGAATACGCTTGGCGGTAACGCCGGTGGCGGCCGCCGCCTGACCAATGTTCATGGCCTGATCCTCCAGAAAAAGCCCTGGTAGGGCAGGCATTACGATAAACCTTCCCCTTATGGGAAGGTCAAGCTTTTTTTGTGCATGACACGCTGCGCGACACTCGTAATTGGCCGTCCATGCTCCGACGAGTTGCGCAACGTCAATAGCGCTGACCGGACTCGGCCGGCTGACTCGCTGCTCCCGGTCGCGCGCAATGGCAGGCGGTCGGGTTCGGGTTGCGGCGCGTTTCGCGGCGACCGGTCTCCGGGCCACCGCAATCACGCACTTCAACCCTTTCGATCAACGGGCACAACTCGTCGTCGCGCCTTGCCGGGTCGTCAATGGTCCGCCACTGCTGGACTGCATCGGCCATTCGGGATTCCATCGTCTGCAATTCGGCAATCCGGGCCCGCACACGCTCGAGGCGTCGCTTGACCAGCGATCTCACCTTGTCGCAAGGCATCGCCCCTGCATCGACGATATCCAGCTGTACCCTAGGGCAGGCGGGTGATAGGCAAGGTCAGAAGACGTCACGAGGTCCGTTGTTCCGTTGAGTTGCGTATGCGGCGAGATCGCTGCGTTGATCCGTCAGCTGTCCCAGTATTTTCCATGCCCAGTCGCCAGACCTGATGCCCTTTAGATTCCTGTCGCTCCATTCCGATGAAGGTGCATCATTGTCCGGTCGGCCCGCTGCACCCAACTGACCAATTGGAGGCGCAGCACTTGAAACGCTTTCGTTAAACACCGTTGATGGTTAGCTACTTTCCGCCCGTGCCGACCTTTTCGCTGCTCACCGCTCGATTTGCCGTGGCCGTGCGACTGGTGGGGTGATGTATAGAGCAGAGGCGTGCTGCGTGTCTGCGACCGAAACATATGCTTCTGCGATGAAGACGAGATCAGCTCGGTTTGTTGCGGTCCGCAGTGCTTCCGTCGCGCCGTCCAATTCACAATATGTCGGAAAGTTCTTCGTTACGAACACCGATGCACTTCGACCGTAGCGTGCACTACGTTCAGTGCAGACGGGATCAGACCTTTGTAGTGTTCGGGTGGTTGTGGATCGTGGCTGACCACGGCCAGTTCAATTGAGTAGATCCCATGACCAATCCGCCAAACGTGTAGGTCGGTCACTCGATCCGACGACTCGACCTCGACAGATCTCCGGACGGAAGACAAGACAGCATCATCTGCTTGTCGGTCTAAGAGTACCCGTGATGATTCGCGGATTAGTCCAAGAGACCAACGCGCCACCAGTATCGCCCCGACGATGCCCATGGCGGGATCGAGCCAGTTGGCGCCCCAGTGCTTGCCGGCCAAGAGCGCGGCGATCGCCAGCAAGGATGTCAGAGCGTCCGCGATCACATGCAAATATGCCGCTCGGAGATTGTGGTCATGATGATGGTGGTCGTGCGAATCACCATGACCATGGTCATGTGGCGTGGACATCAGTATCCAGGCGCTGACTCCGTTCACGACCAGACCAACGACCGCAACGATCAATGCCTGGTCGAATGCGATCGCGCGCGGCGCAATGAAGCGGCTCACGCTCTCCGTCACCATGATGCCAGCGAACCCCAAAAGTAATACGGCACTGGCGAAACCGGCCAAGCTGTTGACCTTGCCAACGCCAAAGGCAAACCGGGGGTCTGCTGCAAACCGTCTTGCGAGCACATAGGCGAGCAGCGCGATACCGAGCGCCGTTGTGTGCGAAGCCATATGCAAGCCATCGGCGAGCAATGCCATGGATCCGTACGCCACACCGGTGACGAGCTCGATCACCATCATGATGGCCGTTAGCACCACCACCCACAGGGTGGGCCGTTCACCGGACTTCTCTTCGTCGTGTCGAAAGATATGGTCGTGTTGCCACGCGGCTAAATCATGAGTGTGCACTGCCCTTCCTTTGTTCGATCATTGATTAAAGCAGAAGTCGTATCCTAACAAGCACTAGACCCGCGCTCGTGGGTCTGTTGAGATATCTAGTACTTCGTCGTCTTGCAGCAGATTATTGTTGTAAAGCAACTGCCGAGAGTCGCCAGCCCGGACAGGTTGGAAACTGCCCGGAATTTGGCGGGAGGTCGCTTGGCCGGCGGCGATACCCAGTGGGTGAAAGATCTTGAATACAGCCAGTTGTTACAAGCCTCCGTCGGCGCCGTGCGATACCCTCTTTCCTGGTAACAATCAGGGGATTCGGTATGACCGGTGACTTTATACCCGCGCTCCGGTTCAAGGCATTGACGCGATTCTACGATCCCATCGTGCAACTCACCACCCGCGACTCAACGGTGAAGCAAGCGCTCATCGATGCCGCGCAGGTACCTGAGAACGCAACCGTGATCGATGTTGGCTGTGGTACCGGCACACTTGCCATCCGCTTGAAACAGCGGCATCCATCGGCGCAGGTGATCGGGCTCGATGCAGATCCGGCCATTCTACGGCTGGCCGAGGTCAAGGCCCGTAAAGCAGCTGTCAATATTACATTGGTCGAAGGCAACGCCACTGCCTTGCCGTTTGACGACGCGTTCGCCGACCGCGTGGTGTCCAGTTTGTTCTTCCATCATCTGCAGCGCGACGGAAAACGCCGAGCGTTTATTGAGATCATGCGCGTGCTGGCGCCCGGGGGCGAATTGCACATCGCAGACTGGGGCACGCCGGAGAATTGGCTCATGCGCCTGCTATTCTTTCCCGTCAGAGTCTTGGATGGTTTTGCCAATACCCGCGACAACGTCCAAGGCCGGATTGCGGCGATGCTCAAGGAAGCGGGTGCAGACAGTGTGGATGAAACAGCGAGGTTTGCGACCGTTTTCGGCACGTTGACATTGCTTACCGCGAGCAAACCACACACGAATTGAATGGCTACGGCGCGCTAAAGAACAAGCATCTGTACTATGCATCGTCGACGTCACCGACCTATTGTCACTGGCATTTCCCGCCAGGGCCGCAGGTGTAATATCTGAAGAACCGCCAACATGGGGCCTGCATTGCTGAGAGGCCTTCACAATACTGGGGATCGGCAGGGCCTGCGGCTTTTCTGATCGTCCGTAACCGCGGCTAGAGTGCGTTGATGACGCGTTTGAGCTTGTCGCGAACCGTTTCTGCGATGGCCGTCAGATCAGCATTGTCGACCGCCTGCATCGATGCTGCGGGATCGACCGCAGCAACCTCGACATGGCCGTCGTCGGTTGTTCTTACGATGACGTTGCAGGGCAGCATGGTGCCAATTTTGTCCTCCGCCTGTAGCGCCTGATACGCCAGCGGCGGATTACAAGCACCAAGGATACGGTAGTCGTGGACGTCCTTGTCGAGCTTCTTTTTCATCGTGGCACGAACGTCTATCTCGGTCAGGATGCCAAATCCCTCGTCCCGCAGAGCGTCGGTCACGCGGGCAACCACGTCGTCAAAGTGCTCCTCAGACAGAATCTTCGCAAAATAGTAACTCATCTTTTTCCTCTCGCTGTACAAGTCATCGAAACGGCGCGCCTTTCACGATCAAGCTTTGTGTCTTGAGCGGACCGGGCGGGTACCGGGCGGCGTCAGATTGCCCAGCCGCTTGGCACAAACCGGCGGTCAGTGCTCATGGTCGTGTCCGTCATCATCTGGAGGCTCTGTCTGATCAGCCATTGGTTCGTCGTGGGTGTGATCGTCGTGACCGTCGCTGGTGGGGTTGTGCTCGGTGGTTGAACCCCCATGGTCGTGCTCATCCGCCGGCGATACGGAGTCATTCTCACCGTGGGCATGTGGGCCGTTGTCGTCTGCCGCATGGTGCCCCATCCCTTGCGCACTGGCGAGGAGCGCCTGATAGCCTTCGGCGTCAAGATCGGGAAGTGAGCTCATGAAGGCGACCACCGGCCACAAGGCGTCATCGTCGTGTGTCGCCCCCCAAGCAGGCATGCCGGTCATCTTGATGCCGTGCTTTGTGACCCAGAAAAGCTCTGCGGAACTCATATGCGCCGCGGATTCGGCTAGATCCGGTGCCGGTGGATTGAGACCCTGACCCACCGCCTCGGGTACCCGACCGGGGGCGCCATGACAGCCCGCACACATCGTATCAAAGTCGTTCACGCCAGCGCGCACGAGTGATTCGTCAGTCAAATCCGGAACGTCCACTGCGCCGGCGCGTCGTTTAATAGAGGCATGTGACGTCGTCGATAGCAGCCAGCTAACAGGACCACTGTGAGACGCGCTGGCGCTGACATCATAGATGCCGGAATGCGCGAACCCTATGGCTCCGACGGCGATGAGCACGATCACACCAAGTAGTGTCATCAGTAGTTTCATTGACTTCTCCGCGGTTGTTGTTCTGCTGTATTCGTGATCATGGGACCTCCACCCCGCACCACAAACCGCCCGCGAGAACACCCTCGTTTGTGCGGGCTGCGTGTCACTAGTGCCAATGGGCACGACACCCGCATGTCATTCACGTCCGGGCGGCGCCAGCTGATTCCAGGTTGTCCAGGTGCCATCATACTGTGGCCCGATTACCTGGTCCGTCCCGGCTGGCACGACGATCGATCGCTGCGTGTCAGTCGTCGATGGGTGGATTCGTCGATTTCAAGCCAGGAACCCTTTTGCGGCAGCCTACAACCTGTACCCCGCATCAAGGTCAAACTTTGGCATAACCCGACAACTGGTGCCGACCCATGCAATACTGAACCGCGCCGACCGTTCTGGGAGTAACGCACTGGTCCCGAGTTCAATGTCGTCGTGCTCGAACACGCTCGCCATACGGGCAATCTCGCCGGCGGGGTACCGGTGAACACGGGCCAGGTGACGTCAGTTCGCCACTGCTGCAGCAACCTCCGCCTCGTCGAGTCTGAAGAACCGCGCGACGCTGAGCGCCCCACGCCGTCGCTAATGTCTTGTATGCTGGACGTGATCCTGCTAAATGACCGCGATCCCAGTCCTTAGAGCCAGACCCTTATGAGAAAAAACAGACCCCTGGCCCAGGCAGACTGCCAACCTACCTGGAGCCTAATGCTTGGGTTGCTTGTTACCGCCCATACGTTGACCGCTTGCAGCGAACCGCCGGCCGTCACGGTCATCGCATCGCCGGCCGGTCCCGGCAGCGCAGAACCGCACCTCGCGCACAGCCCCGATGCCAACACCTTGGTCCTGAGCTGGCTGGAACCCGAGGGGGACGAGCATGCACTACGCTATTCCATCCTCGCCGATGATCAATGGGGTCCTGCCCGGACGGTGGCACAAGGCGCGAACTGGTTCGTCAATTGGGCCGACTTTCCGTCCGTGACGCCCGTTTCACGCGATTTCTGGGCAGCCCACTGGCTGGTCAAGCGACCCGGTGGCAGCTACGCGTACGATGTCGCCGTTGCCCTCTCCAACGATGGGGGTCGGTCCTGGAATCAATCCATCACGCCTCATGATGATGACACCGCCACCGAGCACGGTTTCGTGAGCCTTTTCCCCTGGGAGGACGGCGTCGGTGCGATCTGGCTGGACGGGCGCAACATGACCGAAGGTGGCCACGGCACCCAGGCAGGCGGAATGACCTTGCGCTCTGCCCTGATCACACCGGCTGCCGTGGTCACTCAGCCCCAACTGATCGATGAACTGGTGTGCGACTGCTGCCAAACGGACATAGCCATGACCGCAGACGGGCCGGTCACCGTCTACCGGAATCGGACCCAGGACGAAATCCGCGATATCTATGTCGCGCGGTACGTCGACGGGAGCTGGCAAACCGGCATGCCCGTGGCCGACGATGGCTGGGATATCAGCGGTTGTCCGGTCAACGGGCCGGCGATTACCGCTAACGGGGACGCGGTGGCCGTTGCGTGGTTTACCGCCGCCAACAACGCCGCTCAAGTACGTATGGCCCGTTCAACGGACGGTGGGGCCACCTTCTCCGCGCCCATCGATCTCGATGTCGAGCAGCCCATTGGGCGCGTGGACGTTGAGTTCCTAGCCGATAACCAGGCCGTGGTCAGCTGGCTGCGCAAAGACGCGCGTGGTCAAGGCGAGGTGGTCGCGCGGTCAATATCCCGCGACGGCGACCTGGGTGATCTGCAAGTGATCGCTGAAACCAGCGCCGCACGGCCGTCGGGGTTTCCACAAATGGTGCGCCACGGTGATCGTCTCGTGTTCGCCTGGACCGACACCTCGGAGGATGACTCTACCGTCAACACGGCGGCCTTTCCAATCGCGTTATTTGACTGACGGGGGCCGTGTTGACCGGTCTTGATCACATTGTGGTGACGTCCTCGAGCTTGACGGCAGCCGGTGAATAGCGGTGTCTGTCGCAGGCAAGGCTGCGCGCACGATGACAGCCCCGCCCGCCTTTCGTCTCTACCTGTGGTCTCACCGTGCCCTTTATCTAGGGTTGAGTCCGGACAACGATGTACACAGTCATCACGCGGCGCAACTGTGCGTCTCGTTGGGTGAACCGCTTCGTTACCGTACCGATTCGCATTCGCGCTGGTCAACCGGTTTGGGCGTCCTTATCCCGCCGGACCATCCGCACCAACTCGACTCCGGCAGCGCACGTATTCTGGCGTTGTATTGGGAACCTGAAAGCGACGACTATCCACTGAAGGACGCGGCGCACACGGTGCAGCCCCTCTCGTTGACCACCAGTGCATGTGACACGCTCCGGTCGCTGATAGATCGTCAAGTCGATGCTGACCGCGCGTGGTCGGTATGCGCATCGGCACTCCGCCTCAGCACACATCACCAATCGATCCTCACGGATGCCCGCATCCAAACCGTGGTCGAACGGATTCGCAGCCAACCCCATCGGACCTACACCGGTCAAGAGCTTGCGGACCTTGTCAGTCTGTCACCCAGCCGCTTGCGCCACTTGTTCAAGCGCGATTTGGGTGTACCGGTTCGCCGTTTCATCGTTTGGTCGCGATTGCGGGCCGTCATAGAAGACGCGCTCAAGGGTTCCAGTCTGACCGAGGCGGCTCATGCCGCATGATTCTCGGATTCTGCGCATATGAGTCACGCGTTTCGCCGCATGTTCGGTTTTGCGCCGTCGGCGCTGTTTTCGACCGACCGGCCGAAGTCCGTCGTCATCGTTGACGATCAACCCTAGGCGCTGCCTAGCCGCGTGATGTCCTGGACAATGATTGACCTATATGCAGCACATACCTTTTAAGATGCGTAAAGGATGCCGACACAGGATTGACCGACATGCGCGTCATCGATATTGCGCGACGAGCGGACGTCTCACCGGAAACCGTCCGCTACTACACACGATTGGGACTTCTGACGCCGACTCGCGATCATCGATCCTCGTACAGACTGTTCAACGAGGAGGACTATACCCAACTGCTGTTCATCCGCGACGCCCGCGCGCTGGGGATGTCCATCAATGATGTGCAGACGATAATCAGGGCTGCACACAAATCTCGCGTATCACATCCGGAGATCGTTGCGTTGTTTCAAGCACGTCTTGGCGCATTGCGAAAAAGAATAAGAGCGCTGAAACGGGTTGAGCACCGCTTAACGCGCTTCATTCACGAATGGGAATCGTTGCCGCGAGGGGCGCCCACAGGCCGTGGCATTGCGAAATTGATCGCGGCGTGGCCCGAAGAGTCCCGACATTGATCACTGGCCGGCTCTAACCAGGCCATAAGAAGTTACAGCCAAAGCGAACTCTCCGCCAGGAAAAAACGGTGGACCCCCAAGGAGGATGCAGTGAAAGCGCAAGATGTCATGACGCCCAACGTGATTTCAGTCAGCGAAGACACTACGGTGCCCGAAATCGCAACCACCTTGCTAAAGTGGCGCATCAGCGCCGTGCCTGTCGTCGATGCGAAGGAACGCCTCGTCGGGATCGTGAGCGAGGGGGATCTCGTGCGTCGTGTTGAAACGCAGACCGACCGGGCACTGCCCTGGTGGCTTGCGGCGTTGGGCGATGCGGATGAGCGCGCAACCGACTATGTGAAATCGCACGGTCATCTTGCCAAGGACGTCATGACACGATCGGTGGTGACGGTGGAAGAAGACACCAGCGTGGCGGACATCGCCAATCTGCTGGAGGCACACCGTATCAAGCGGGTACCGGTCCTCCGTCATTCCAGCGTTGTTGGCATTGTGAGCCGCGCGAATTTGCTGCATGGCTTGGCGTCTGCAGATCCGACGTCACCGCCCAGCGAGGACGATCGCGAACTTCGTGCGGCCGTATTGAACCGGCTGCGCAACGAAGCGGGGGTAGGGCTGGCCTCACTGAACGCGACGGTTTCCGATCGCGTTGTCCATCTGTGGGGGACGGCGCTTTCCGAGGCGCAGAAAGACGAAATTCGTATCGCGACGGAATCGGTCGCCGGTGTTGCTGCGGTGGAAGACCACTTGACCGTTCTGCCGCCGTTGTACCGTCAGTGGCTAACGAACAAACGCTAATGGCAACGCGATAACCACGACGGTGCAGGCTGTTCATGTGCCGGTTGCGCGCAATCGCAGCGTTCTCTTCCGACGACTCAACGTGTCTGCTGCGTTGTACAGGACGGAGTCAGTGACCATGCGCGCCGGTCTCGTGCGCCGGCTCGACGCTGCGGCGCCGCGCCAGGTAGAACCTCTCAAAGACAAATATCGCCGCAATCGCGGCAACGGCAATCACCACGATCATCGGGTCGGCGGCGCCTTTGATGATCAAGAATGCAACCAGCGCCGCCGCGTCCATTGCAATGGCGGACATGAGCACCCAAGCCTTCGCTTGCACATCCTCACGCAGATGTCGCAAGACCCCCCAGTGAATGGCAATGTCCATGACCAGATAGAAGATCGCACCCAGCGAGGCGATGCGACTTAGATCGAAAAACGCCGCCAGAAACGCTGCAGTCACCACCGTGTAAACCAGCGTATGCTTCTGAATATCCCCGGGCATGCCGAAGTGGCGGTGCGGAATGATGTTCATGTCCGTCAACATGGCAAGCATTCGGGACACGGCGAAAATGCTTGCCAGCACGCCGGATGAGGTCGCCACAATGGCGATGGCGACGGTAAACCAGACACCGTAATCGCCGAGCGCCGGCCGGGATGCTTCTGCCAGGGAGTAATCCTTGGCCTTCACGATTTGATCGACGGTCAAAGTAGAGCCGACACCGAGTGCCACCAGCATGTACACCACGACACAAATGACGAGCGAGATCATGATCGCCCGCCCCACGTTCTTGTGCGGATTCTCCACCTCGCCGCCACTGTTCGTGATCGTCGTGAAGCCTTTGTAAGCCAGAATGGCGAGCGCCACGCCGGCCAGAAAGCCGGTAGCGGACGTATTATCGGCCAGCCCACCCGCGGCCGGCTGGAATGACCAGCCTGCCGCCCATAGCGCTGCAAGCGCAAACCCTAGAATCCCGAAAATCTTGATCGCCGCGGTGATCTTCGAAATGGCACCGATCAGCTTGTTGCCGGCGATGTTGACCAGAAAAGCGAGCACGATCAGGCCGACGGCAAGCACCGGCACCTGCCAGGCGGGGTTGTCCACTCTGAACAATTGCAGAGTGTAAGTGCCGAAGGTTCGCGCCACCAGGCTTTCGTTGATGATCATCGAGAAGGCCATCAACAGCGCACAGGCGCCGGTCATCATGGTATTGCCGTAGGCCTTCTCAAGGATCATCGCGATCCCGCCGGCAGACGGGTATTTGCTCGTGACTCTTATATAGGTGTAGGCACTGAAGCCGCTGATGATCGCGGCGAGCAGAAAGGCCAATGGAAACAGATCGCCGGCATACTCGGCGACCTGTCCGGTGAGTGCGAAAATTCCGGCGCCGATCATGACCCCAGTGCCCATGGCTACCGTGGCGGTCAGGCTAAGGCTCCCCGATTCGTATGTACTGCTCATGCGATTGATACTTTACTGTTCGTCGTGCGCTCTGCGCCTTATGCCACGCTAGTGGCGTATTGATTGTCGGAGAGCGAGGGTGCTTTGCCGCCGATACTTAGCCCAGGGAACCACCAGTCCGACAGTACTGAGCATCAACCCGAACAAGATAGCGTATTGCGCGAGGGGACTCATGGCGGTCCGCCGCGGTAGTTTCCGGTGATCATCGTCGCAACATATCGGGCTTGGGCCAAGTATTCACGCATTTTGGATCTCCTCTCCTTGTGCCTCCCTCTGTGTCAATGTACTAAAACCAAGCGCGAATGCCGATGACCAGCGACGTCACCGACGTCGGTTCGCCGTCGAGTCGCGAGAAATCGGCGGTATCGCCGTAGAGTTTTTCCCAGGACACACCGATGTAGGGTGCGAATTCGCGCTTGAACTCATAGCGCAACCGAATACCCAGCTCCGTGCTGTTGAGACCGCTGCCGAGCCCCAGTTCGGGAATGTCGGAGCCCGCCGCATTCAGTTCGAGGCGCGGCTGCACGATCAGGCGCTGCGTGATCCTGAGGTCGTACTCTGCCTCAATGCGCGCCGTGACATCGCCTTCGTCGCTGACGAACAACGCGCTGTCCCATTCGAATTCGTAGGGCACGACGCCCTGTAGGCCGAGTACCAGATGGCTGCGGAACGGATTCGGCTCGAAATCGTGACGCACGCCGAGCTGCCAGTCCCAGAACGGGGCGAATCGCCGGCTGAAGAGTGCCTGCAGCTCAGCACTTTCCGGCGACTTGCCTTGTTCACCCTCGCCCTCGGTCTTGATCCACAGGCGATTGAAATCGCCGCCGTACCACCCCTGCAAGTCCCAGACGTAGGTATCGACCTCGTCGGCAAAGCGCGTCTCGAGACGATCGCTCAAGACCATCCAGAAGGGTTTCTGGTCCGGAATCGGATTGGGCCAGTCCTCGGGCGTGCCGGCCGGTTCGTAGCCCCACGCCCATGGGCTCGCGAGGAGCGCTGCGGCGGCCAATAGATGTCGTCGTCTCATGATGGCCTCCCTAGCTGACGCGGACCACACGGAACATACCCATGTCCATGTGATAGAGCAGATGACAATGAAACGCCCAACGGCCCGGCGCATCGGCGGTAATCAAGGCCGAGACCCGAGCCGCCGGCATCAGATTGATGGTGTGCTTGCGCGGAATCTCCCGACCGTGCCCGTTGTCGAGCTCCATCCACATGCCGTGCAGATGAATCGGATGATTCATCATGGTGTCGTTCACCATGATCAGCCGCAGCCGCTCGCCGTAGTGAAACTCGATCGGTCCGTCCACTTCGTGGAACTGCTTGCCGTCGAAGGACCACATGTAACGCTCCATGTGGCCTGTCAGATGCAATTCGATTTCTCGTGCCGGTGGCCGATCGTCATAGTCATCGTCCAGTCGTTTAAGGTCGTTGTAGACCAGCACCCGGTGTTCGACTTCGGCGAGGCCCGTGCCGCGTTCGCCGAGCCGGTCGCGCTGCACCTGGGCGACACTGATGTTGCCCGGGCCGTGGGTATCCGGTCCGTGGCGCGCAATGATCGGTCCGGTCGAGCCTTGCATGACCATGTTGGCGCCGGCGCCATGGTCGCCGTGGGCCATGCCGTGGCTCGAATCCTGCCCACTCCCGCCGGCGCTGTTCATCGCACCCATCGCGGCGTGATCCATGCCGTCCATGTCCGCCATGTCCATGCCCATGTCCACCATCGTCAATAGCGGTCGCTCGCGAAGCGGGGGAACAGGGGCACGAAGACCGGGCCGGGTCGCCAGAGTGCCGGCGGCATAACCGCTGCGATCCATGGACTCCGCCATCACGGTATAAGCTTGGTCGGTTCCGGGCTCGACAATGACGTCATAGGTCTCGGCAACCCCGATCTGAAACTCATCGGTCTCGACGGGCTTGACGTTCTGGCCGTCTGCGGCCACCACGGTCATTGGCAGTCCGGGGATGCGGACGTTGAAGTACGACATCGCCGAACCATTGATGAAACGCAGACGCACACGCTCACCGTGCTCGAAAAGGCCAGTCCAGTTGCCAGCCGGATGCAACCCGTTCATCAGGTAGGTGTAGGTGGCGCCGGTGATGTCGGCAATGTCCGTCGGCATCATGCGCATGCGGTCCCAGGCGAGTTTCTGCGACCAGGCCTCACTTCGCGACATTCGGGGCTTGCCATACAAATCCGTCAGCGTGAACTGCTGGTAGTTGTAGTAGTCGCTCATTTTCTTGAGCTTGGCCATTACGTCATGCGGGTCCTCGAACGTCCAGTCCGAGAGCATTACGACGTAGTCGCGGTCGTAATGCATGGGATCCGCAGTCTGCGGATGTACGACCAGCGGGCCATAGACACCGGACTGCTCCTGCAGGCCGGAATGACTGTGGTACCAGTACGTGCCGCTTTGTTTGACCGGAAAGCGATACTGGAACGTGGTGCCCGGCTCAATGCCGCGAAAGGTGACGCCCGGCACACCGTCCATCTCGAACGGCAACAGGATGCCGTGCCAATGAATCGACGTGGAGTGGCGCATGTGATTGGTGACATTCAGCACCACGTCCCGCCCTTCGTACCATTCCAGTAGCGGTCCCGGCACACTGTCGTTGATGGTCATGGCATTGCCTCGACCACCGGCGATATCGAACGCCTGTTCGCGAATGGCCAGATCGAAGACCAGTGCTGATTGCGCATCGGCGGGTTCGGATCGCGTGACCGCCGTGTTTCTCGCCCAGGCGGGTATCCACGCATCAAAGGCCAATACGACGCCCGCTGCGCCGGCACTTTTCAAGAATTGGCGACGTCCTGGTCGGTGTTGTTGTGGCATGAGTCTCCTTTTTCGTCGTGTCGTCAAGATCAACAGCAAGGCGTGGTGGGGTGTGGTCCGTAAGATTAGTGAATCCGGACGCAATACATGCCGCGCCGACGCGGTCCGCAGCTGCGCCGGCGCCTCAGGACGGCTGCGAAAAACCAACGGATACGCCGACCCGTATTGGTTTTCCGATAGACGTACCGTACCCGTGGCGGGGGAACTCCACCGTCACGTCGAATCCCTGAGTCGTGTGGGCCTAGCAGATCACCGTGCCGTCAGTCTGCAACCTGTACCCAACATCAAGGTCAAGATTCGGCGGACACGGCGGCGATGGGCAAGCTCATGCTGATCAGCGCCAGCAGAGCTTGCGGGTGCTAGTCAGACAAGGCCTGTCGACTCGCCTCGCTGGGCTGTGGACAATGACAGGGGGTTGGTTGTGGGTTTCGGCGCGTCTGACGCCGGGCGCTATCCGGACTGCCGCAGATCTCGACCTCGACCCGCTCAATCAGGGGGCAGTATTCCCCGTCCTGCGGCACCGGCTCGTCCATGGTCCGCCACAGCCTGACTGCCTTGGTCATACGGGCTTCCGTTGCTTGCAATTCAGCGATCTGCGTTTGTACGCGCTCAAGCCGCCGCTTGACGAGCGACTTGACCTCGTCACACGGCGTCGCACCCCGATCCACGGTTTCGAGGATGCCCTTGATGTCACCAATCGTAAGTCCGAGCGCTTGCGCCTGGCGGATAAACTCGACGCGATGTACGTCGGCCAATGAAAAACAACGATAGCCATTTTCCGGGTCACGTCTTGGACTTAACAACTTGGACCGCGCGTAATAGCGAACGGTCGCGGGGGTTACATTGGCGCGTTTGGCAACGTCGGCAACGTGCAATGCGCCGTACGGTGGTGCCGACAAGGATTGGGTTGACATGATTTGGGACTCCTTCAATGGGTAGCTGAACGGCAGGTCTAAGCCCTGTCACTCTCATCCGCCCTGTGGCGGCAGTGGTTGCACTGAAGGTGGCCTAAATGCGCAGGCGTTCCGTCAAGAGATAGACTGGCGGTGCGGCTCTGTGTCGCAGTGTCGTCGGTAGTGGAGGCGCGCCGTCAACCAACACCACCGGTCTCAGCACATCAGGTGCGACCGGTAGGGCCAAATTCAGGTCGAGCTTGGGCAGTTCTGGCTTTCGAGCTGTCAGAACGGCGCCCAGATCGCAACAGCAATCCGCCTCGGACATTGGCGCCTGCGCGTCGGCATTCGGGCAGTCATCGTGCGGGGCAGCCGCCAATTCCGCCGGCGGTGCAACCGCAGCGAAGGTTGTCGCACAGGGCGTGACGAGGATTCCGAACCACGCCAGCACCATCACGCTGAGCACGGCCGCCGAGCGATGCTGGTGTCTGATGCTGGCCAATAGGGTCATGTGGCGTGCCGTTCCGTTGGTGGTCGTGGATAACCCACTACTGCACGGTCAGTATCTCAACCGTGACAACACGTTCCATACGTAATACTGCGTAGGCACCCGTGGGATACCGCGAGAATCGGCGGTTTTCGCCGCACTCCAATCGGAAATCCCGCGGCGACGCGCAGAACACGTTGACCTGTACCTTGGATACACCGCTAGACTTACGCCGCAACCTGTGTGGAGAAACTGCGTACGATGAAAGTGACAACCTTTGCGGATCTTATCGATTGGACTCGAGCGCTTCACCATCGCCTGGCCGAGTGTCTGTCGCACTGCTCGACACACGCCGAGCGGCTTCAGGCTCAGTGGCTTCTGACTTATCTGGCCGAACACGAATCGAATTTGGAAAAAATCGTCGAAGGCTTCGAGAAGCGCGCCGACCCAAAGGCGTTAAATACGTGGGTGTACGATTATCTCAAGCATGAACCGATTGACCCCCATCGGGCGTGTGACGCGCCCTATGCGAGCATGACCTTCGAGGAGATATACCAATCGGTATTTGATCTGCACAACCAGGTAACGGAGCTGTATCGTTACCTGTTGGGCAGAGCCGAGATACCGGAGGCACGGGACTTGATCGAATCGTTACTGGAGATGGAGCAACACGAAACCATCCGGCTGGCCCAACAGAGCAACCGAATCCGCGATATTTAGCGCCACGCAGTAACGTCAGGGGCAGCAACGGCATGCGGGCTGCACGCTGCCTCTATCGCTCGTTTAGCGTCGTTAAACGACTGCAGTGACCGATTCTGACGGTCACGGGCAACGCCGTACCGGTCACTCTGCCGCCCCCATCGTCTTGACGAGTCGCATCAGGTCACTGTCGGTTGACAATACCAGCGTGGTGTTCGAGTCGATCACCGATTGATACGTTTCCAGAGTCTTCACAAATTCATACAGGTCGGCAGCCGCTGGTGACTGATTGTAGCTACGCGCATAAATATCGGTGGCTTTGGCATCCGCTTGGCCTTGTATTGTTTGAATTTTGCGATAGGCCTCGGAGGTGATTTTCTGCAAATCACGCTCTTTGTCTCCGTTGATGCGGGCGGCCTCACCAGCGCCTTCCGATCGAAACCGCTCAGCGATTTGATCGCGTTCACTGATCATGCGCGCGTAAATCTTCTGCCGCACACTCTCGTTGTAATTGATCCGCTTGAAGCGGATGTCCAGCAGCTCGATGCCAAATTCGGCCAACTTACCGGACGCCGCATCAAAGATGTCTGCTTCGATACTCTGTCTGCCTTTGGTGATCGGCAGCAGCGTACTGATATCCACGTCAGCCAGCATCGGGTCAACTTCGGGCGATCGGTCTTTGCTGGTACGCACAATCTCGATGAGTTCGTGTTTCGCGACGGCATTGCGGGTTTCGCTACCGAGAATATCTTCGAGGCGTGATTGCGCACTGCGCTCATCGCGCAGGCGCAAAAAGTACTGCAAGGAGTCTTTGATACGCCACCGACCGAAGGTGTCCACCGTGATGTAGAGTTTGTCTTTGGTGGGCATGTCGTTGGCCGAGCCGTCCCAAACGAGAATACGTTTCTCGATTCGATTTACGGTTTGGATAAACGGCACCTTCATTTTCAAGCCGGCCTCATCGATAACGTCGCCGACGGGTCGACCAAATTGAGTAATGATGACGCGTTCTGTTTCATCCACGGTGTAGAGCGCCTGGCTCGCCACGATGCCGGCCAGCACCAGCAACACCAGGATCACCGCGGACGCCATGTTCAGACTTTTCATTGCTCGACCCTCGACTTCGCGGTGTCCAACTGCAACAGCGGCAAGACCGAGGACGCCGATTCATCAACGATGACCTTGGCGTCCACCCGTGGTAGCACCTCATTCAGGGTCTCCAGGTACAGCCGTCGTTTGGTGACCTCGGGGGCTTTGAGGTACTCGGCCAGCAACGCGTTGAATCGTTGCACGTCGCCCTCGGCTTTGTTCACTCGCTGGATGGCATAGCCCTCCGCCGCCTGAATGCCCTGATCGGCTTCACCGCGTGCGCGCGGCACCGCTTTGTTGTATTCACCGCGTGCATCGTTGATCATCCGCTCACGTTCTTGCTGCGCTTCGTTCACCCGGTCGAATGATTCCTGCACGGGCTCCGGAGGATTGACGTTCTTCAGCTGAATCTGGTCGATCCGAAGCCCCATTTCGTACTTGTTTACCACGTCCTGGAGCTTGACTTGGGCGGTGGATTCGATGTCCTGGCGCCCAATCGTGAGCACTTCATCGACCGTTCGGTCGCCGATGACTTCGCGCATCACTGATTCGGACACATCGCGGAGCGTGTCACCCGGATCGCGAACATTGAACAGAAAATCGAATGGCACCTCGATACGAAATTGAATGATCCACTCGACCAAAGCGGTGTTGAGGTCACCGGTGACCATGGTGGTCTCGAGTACCCACTGGTTGGGTGCGGACGCCTGATCGCCAAATGTGGCGCCCGGCGTACTGAAGCCGAACTCCTCTTTCAGCTGCCGTTTCACGGGCACCAAAGTGACCCGGTCAATGCCGAATGGCCACTTGATGTGCAAGCCGGGCTCAACCTCACTGTGGTAGTGCCCAAAGCGCTGAATCACACCCACGGATTCGGCCGGCACGGTAAACAGGGCTGAATACAGCAGCCACACTACCAGTGCGCCGGCGATCGCCAGCGGGACGATCCCGCGTGGTAGGGGTATCTGACTCAGGTCGGGCGCGCCGCGCTGCGTGGCCATGTCGTGACTCTCAAAAAATCTTGCAATGATGGCTCGGCGCTCGATGGCATCCGAGCGCCAACCGTAATGGCTATTGTGCAAGCTGTACCCTACTGCCAGGTCAAGGCCAATCGCTGAGGCAATTCAGTCCCGGTTCCCGCAGCGTCCTGCGACTCCGTGAGGCGGCGGCGTGTCGGGCTCGACCGCCACCGCCGACGGCTCTTGTTTGGCGGACAGCAGCGGCCGGGCACGCTCGATAATCGCCGCACTCGGCACGCCCTGCGGCAACGCACCGAACAATCCCGAGGCACCTGAGGACAAACGCCCCTGGCAGAAAGCCTCGGCCACCGCGGCGTTGTCGCCGCGCAACAGCAGGCTTGCCTGTAAGCCGAGTGCCAGTGACTGCATCAGCTGACGTCCTTCATAGACCGACCTGGGTGCATCGCTATGCTGTCTGGCGCTCATCAGTAGCGTGCCCAGGTGCCGGCGGTGGCGATCGTATAGGTCGTTCATCCCCGCCGCCGCATTCAGCTCCTCGATCACGGCGTCCAATCCATCGGGTTGACGCTGAATGGCGCGAAACAGATCCAGGCACTGGATATTGCCGCTTCCCTCCCAAATCGCGTTGATCGGGGCTTCCCGGTAGAGCCGCGACAGGATTGACGTTTCGATGGCGCCGCTACCACCCAGACATTCCATGGCCTCATACGCATGTGCCGGGGCTCGTTTGCAAACCCAGTATTTACCGATCGGCGTCAACAGCCGAAACAGCGCGGCTTCGCTATCGTCTGCCAAGTGATCTAATGCACGCGCCGTTCTAAAGCTCAACGCCAGCGCGGCCTCCGACTCCATGGCCAGATCCGCCAGAACGTTCTGCATCAATGGGTGCTGATCCAGGCGCTTGCCAAAGGTCTGTCGATACGCCGCATGATGCGTCACCTGTGCCACCGCCTGGCGCATACCCGCTGCGGAGGCCACCATGCAATCGAACCGGGTAAGCGCGACCATCTCCAGGATATTCGCGACACCGCGCCCTTCATCGCCCACCAACCAAGCATGGGCATCCCGCAACTCCACTTCCGCCGACGCGTTGGAGACGTTGCCCATTTTGCGTTTGAGTTGCTGCAGCTCGATGGCGTTTTTGGTGCCGTCGGGCAGCCAACGCGGCAGCAGGAAACAAGATAGTCCACCCGGTGCTTGCGCCAGCACCAGAAAGGCATCACTCATCGGCGCGGAAACGAAATACTTGTGACCCCGGAGCACGTAGCGCTCGCCCGGCCCCGCCGATGCAAGCGGCGTTGCCTGCGTTGTGTTCGCGCGCACGTCCGATCCGCCCTGCTTCTCCGTCATGGCCATACCAATGGTGACCCCCGGTTTTTCGCTCACCGGCACATTGCGCGGATCGTACTCACGCGCCGTCACCAACGGCTCCCACAGCGCCGCCAGTTTCGGCTGTTTTCTGAGCGTCGGCATTGCCGCAAACGTCATCGTCAGCGGACAGCCGTGGCCTGCCTCTACCTGCGTCTGCAAATAATTGAACGCAGCGCGCGCCACGTGCGAGCCCGCTCGTTGCTCAGTCCAAGGTCGTGAATGTAGCCCGTGACGGATCGCACCACCGAGGAGTTCGTGGTAGGCGGGATGGTATTCCACCAGATCAACGCGACGTGCCTTGGCGTCATGGGTGCTCAATCGCGGTCGATATTCATTCGCTTGAAATCCCAGGCGAATGAATTCGCCGCGCCCCGTCAATGCGCCGTAAACGGTCAGTTCATCCGTAGCCCAACCGGCACCCTCACGCCGCAGAGCCGCGCGCAGCGCGTTGTCGCTCAAGAACGTGTTGTAGTTCTCGAGGCCCGGAGATTGATTGAGTTCCGAATACGTGGATTGGATCGCGTCCATAAGGTCTCTTGGTCCGGCGTCGGTCCCGATTCGATCGCGATCCAACGGTGGGCACAACGGGATCACGCGGGTCTCTGGCGGGTTCACGTATCGCGTGTTGCGTTTGATCCTCCAACTTTTCCCAGCGGCGTCCCTTCCTTCAAACAAAGGATCTTGTGGTCGAACTCTATCGGATGCCGCCGAAATTTGACCCGTTCAATTTACGGTCGTTCTGAGTCCGGCTTTGTCGCCTCAACGATCACGCTCGCGTTGGCCTTCCCTCAAGCCGACGCACCCGCGGCGTTGTCACTGATGCGTACCCGATGACCAGCGCCCCGATGACCAGCGCCGTTTGCGGTTGACTGTTGCCGACGTGCTTGGATCCGTGCTTCGCCGTTATGCCGATCCAGACGTTCGATGAGCGGGCACAGTTCTCCATCGACGGGTGTCGGCTCGTCCATTGTCTCCCACGCTGAAATCGCACGGCGGATACGCGCTTCCTTCGCTTCAAGCTCGGCGATATGGTCTCTGACCCGCGTAAGCCGTCGCTCCACCATTGTCTTCACCTCATCACAGGGCACCTCACCCTGGTCCGCAGCATCCAGAATGGCCTTGATGTCGCCGATAGTGAGACCGAGCGCTTGAGCCCGCCGAATGAACGCGATCCGCCGAACATCACCTCCGGAGAAACACCGATAGCCATTGTCGGGTTCGCGGCCGGGATGAATCAGTCCGGTACGCGCATAATATCGAACGGCGGCGGGTGTCACGTTGGCCTTGCGGGCCAATTCTCCCACATGTAACGAGCCTAAAGGCTTGGTTGATTGGTTAAGCATGTTGTCCCTCGCGGTTTCTTGATTGAGACTTGAACGCCACGTTGTTTTTCGGCCGCTCCCAGTGACATGCACAGCCTGGCCACGAGCCCGGCCGATCACCGGGGGCGAAGCACGTCGAACCGATCCAGTTCTTCGGCACCAATGGCCCAGGGAATCGCCATGCCGCGGATTGAGTGCGCCCCGGATCACTCGCCGGCCTAACACGCCGCCCGGCAGCTAGCCTGTTCACACTCTAGCCAGCGAGCCCTGACTCAAACGTGACATAACCATTACAATGTCGTAATGATGGCGTCATGTTGGTGCCAGCCGGCGAGGAGTAGTCTGGGTCAAGGAGTGGGGTGATACGCGGAGTTCGCCGCGCCTGACGCACCACGCAATAGGCACACCGTGTATGAAAATACTGATCGTCGAAGACGAGACCAAAATCAGTGAATATCTTCGCCAGGGCCTGAGCGAAGCCGGTTTCATGGTCGATCTCGCCCGCAACGGCCTGGATGGCCATCACCGGGCCATGACCGAGTCGTACGATTTAGTGATCCTCGACGTGATGCTGCCGCGCATTGACGGTTGGAAAATACTGGAAGCGATGCGCGATGCCGGAAACACGGTTCCCGTGTTGTTTCTTACCGCCCGCGACGGCGTCGATGATCGCGTCAAGGGACTGGAATTGGGTGCCGACGACTATCTCATCAAACCGTTTGCCTTCGCTGAGTTGCTGGCGCGCGTGCGGACGCTGCTGCGGCGCGGGGCGGCTCCCGCGATCGAAACGAGTCTAATAGTGGCCGACCTTGAACTCGACCTGATGCGTCGACGGGTGACGCGGGCCGGGCAGCGCATCTCACTCACGGCCAAGGAGTTTGCGCTGCTGGAATTGCTGATACGCCATCAAAACGAGGTGCTGCCCCGCTCCCTGATCGCCTCCCAGGTTTGGGACATGAACTTCGATAGCAACACGAACGTCATCGATGTGGCGATTCGCCGGTTGCGGGCCAAGATCGACGATGCGTTCGAGCGCAAGTTGATCCACACGGTGCGCGGTATGGGCTACATGCTCGAATCCAATGACGGGACTTGAACCCACTGTGCGCCGTCCGTTATCGCTTGCTCTACGTCTGACACTGCTGTTCAGCATCTCCGCGGCCATCGCCTTCTCGGCTTTCGGTTGGGTCATCGTCCAGTCGACGGAAAATCACTTCAAAGAGCAAGACGGCGACGAACTCGTGGTCATTGCAGATGCCGTTCAAGCAGCGTTATTGGAAATCCGTACGCCGCAAGACATTACGTTCCTCGAACCGCGATTCGCCGATATCCTGGTTGGGCACCATGACGCCTCGCTGTATGTCGCTGGACCCGATGGGAAGGCCCTCTACGCAAGCGAAGGCCCGGACCTGTCCGCTGTCCTTCGTCCGGTACCCAATGGGTCCGCAGCCAACAGCGTACGCGCATGGAACGACGCCGATCGCAGCTACCGCGTGCTAACCGAGTCCGTGTACAAGCGTGCGGAAACTACCAGCGGACCGTATGCTTTTGCGGTTGCCGTACCAATCGATGACCATGTGCGGTTTCTCGCGAGCTTCCGCCGCAACCTATCGTTACTGATCGTGGGAAGCATTGCGCTCATGAGCCTGATGGGCTGGATTGCAGTGCGCCAGGGGCATGTTCCGCTGCATGGCATCGTCGAGCAAATCCGCCATATCCGAGCGGATGAATTGGCCGTTCGCCTGTCGCCGGATGACGTGCCGGCCGAACTCACTGAACTGGCCATCTCCTTTAATGAGATGCTGGAGCGTGTGGATGAGGCCTTTCACCGACTCTCGGATTTCAATGCCGATATTGCTCATGAGCTGCGTACGCCCATAGCGAATCTGATGACCCAAACTGAGGTGGGTCTGTCCCGCGCCCGCACAGCCGATGAGTACCGCGAAATACTCTATTCGAACATGGAAGAATATCAGCGTATGGCGCAGATGGTTGGCGATATGCTGTTTCTCGCGCAATCGGACAATCGTCAGCAGGAAGGAAGCATTGCCGAGTTTGAGCTGACGAACGAGTTCCACGACTTGTTCGAATTCTACGAGGGTTGGGCAGATGAGTGTGATGTGAAGTTGGACTTAACGGGTACCGCCAAAACCACCGGCGACCGTCGGATGCTACGACGGGCCTTGAGCAATCTGCTGTCAAACGCTATCCGTCACTCGCCGCCGGGCGCCACGATTCGCGTCAACCTCAATGTGACCGAGACCGGTGAAACCCGCATTTCTATCGCCAACCCAGGTCCGACGATACCCGCGGAGCATTTGCCGAGATTGTTCGATCGCTTCTATCGCATCGATCGGTCCCGTCAACAAAGCGATGAAGGTGTCGGGTTGGGGCTCGCCATCGTCAAGTCGATCGTCAACGCGCACGATGGGCGAATCGATGTCGTGTCTGACAACGGCTGTACACAGTTCGTGATTACGCTACCGGCGCATTCGGTGTCCGACCTAAGTAGCGAATAAAGCCGCAATAAGCGTTCGCATCGTCGATCGAACGCAAAGACTGCATTGATCAAAGACGCACAGCGAGATGTTTCTGCCACTAGTTCTTGTGGATCCTTCAAGGCATATCGGGGAACGATCTACGTAAACCCAGACGCCGCGGATCAATCTCTGAGAGCATTCCGGGATTCGTCATGCGCCGTGGCGCCGCGGCGCGCAACCGCCTGGTCGACCGCAGAAGCCGACAGTGCGGGCCGTCGGTAGCTGCGCGCGCGATCGCCCTTGCCGAGTACGATTTGCCACAATTGCACGTTGCGCGCGCGGAATGCGCCCGCACAGGCGAGCAGGTAGAAATTCCACATGCGTCGAAATCGATCGTCGTAGCGGTCGCCAAGCCCATTCCAGGCTCTATTGACGCGTTCATGCCACACCATCAAGGTCCGATCGTAGTCGGTCCCGAAATTGTGCCAGTCCTCCATCACAAAGCAGGGTTCGATAGCCTGGCCAATCTGCGCGATAGACGGCAGCATGCCATAGGGAAATATGTACCGGTGCAGCCACGGATCCGTCGAATGCACCGATGTATTGCTGCCGATCGTGTGCAACAGCATGAGCCCATCGTCCCGCAACACGCTACGGCACTTGCGAAAGAACGTGTCGTAGTTCTTGTAGCCAACGTGTTCAAACATGCCGACCGATACCACGCGGTCGAATCGGCCGCGCACATCCCGGTAGTCCTGGCAGCGAATCTCGACCGGTAGATCCTGCAGACGCGATACCGCCCATGCGTGTTGCTGTTTTGAGATAGTAAGACCGACCACGCTCACACCGTACTGCTCGGCGGCATACCGGGCCAGGCCGCCCCAGCCACAACCAATGTCGAGCAGCGTCATGCCCGGCTCTAACTCGAGTTTTCGACAAATGAGCTCCATTTTGTCGAGTTGCGCCTGCTCCAGCGACTCGGCCCGTTCCCAGTACGCACAGGAGTAGTTCATGTACGGGTCCAGCATCGACTCGAATAATGCATTGCCCACATCGTAATGCTGTTCACCGACGATTCGCGCCCGCGCGCGTGTCTGCAGGTTTTGCACACGCGACACCCAGGTCAGCCAGCGAGAGGCGCGCGTATTCGCAAAGCGTTGATTCAGGGCGCCGCGGAGCAGGCGTTCGACCAGTTGATCAATACGCTCGCAGTCCCACTGGCCGTCCATGTACGACTCACCCAGCCCAAGCGATCCATGGCGAAGCATACGCTGCATGGCTTGCGGCTCGTGAACCTGAATATCGAACGCGCGGGTGCCGTTCACGGTCACGCCGCAATCAGCCAGCAGCGCCTGTAGCCGTCCCCGTGGTGCTTTTTCCAACGCGTGCGTGAGGTGTGTGGTTGAGGTGCTCATGATGCTGCTCCTACGCTCATAATCTCGCCCATGTATCCTTGACAATCGAAATCAGTGCGACCCCTGGCCGCGTCGTTGCATTGCAAGCGTAAAACCTGCACGTAACTAACAAGTCAAGCGCAGGACCTCGGGGGAGCTTCCCCGTCATTGTTAGCCAGGAGATGTGTTGATGCTGATCGCCATGAGCTTGAGTTTTCTGCTGGTGCTCGCCACCATGCTGATTCACTTTGAGGTCTTGCGTCGTACCTCGGCATTGTTGCCGCGGTGCAGGCCGGCCGGACAATCGCGGGTGCTGGTCGTGGTGATCGGTGCCTTCTCAGCCCACATGCTTGAGGTCAGCCTGTACGCCGGGGCCTTTTTTGTCCTGGAACGCGGCTTTGCGGTGGGAACAATTCTCGGTCAACCGGCCGAAGGCTTCATGGACTACCTGTATTACTCCACGGTCATGTATACATCGCTGGGTCTCGGCGATGTATTTCCGGATGGACATCTGCGCGTGATCAGCGGCATTGAGGCATTGAACGGCCTGGTGCTCATCGGCTGGTCAACGTCGTTCACGTTCCTCGCGATGCGTCGTTACTGGCCACTGGAAACGCAGCGCCATCCTCTGGATCATCGAGACTCGTGATAGTGATGCGGCTCGCAGCGCGGCGCCGACCGCAACAGAGGATGATCGATTAGCGCTATCCGCAGCAACAACGACGGTCGGATTGCGGCGGACCGGGCTCGCCTGTGGTGTCGTAGCCCGCGTGCCGCACGGCGAGGCCCAGGTCCTCGATCGAAATCGACGCCGGGTCGAACTGTACGACCGCCGTGCCCGATTCGAGCGAGACATCGGTATCGTGGACGCCATCAATCGTGCGCAGAGCGCGGGTCACCGTATTCACGCAGCCACTGCACGTCATGCCGCGAATGGACAAGCGTTCGGTTTGCATCGTGAGACTCCTGGTTGCCGGAAAGGTTGCGCGCAAGCCGTGCGATTCTTGGTAACTTTAGGACCTGTATGCCGGACTCAAGTCAAGCGCGACGTTAGCCTGCCGTGGTCACCGACACCGTCGACAAGCCTCATCCTGGACGGTCATGGCGTCCTGGCTCTGAAATATTGGAGCGCGCAATGAGTTGCTTCCACTGGCCCGCACGCGGAAAGAACATCGGTACCTGGCGCCGATAGGCGCGGTACGCATCGCCGAACTCGGCGATCACTTTTTTCTCCTCGCGTCGTGCGAGCAGCACGTAAGCCACGACGATCAACGGAAACACGGTAATGGAAAACACGGTCGGCCAATGCACGACCCCCTCGCCGAATAATGCGAGAAACAGTCCCGAGTACTGTGGATGGCGCACTAGGCCGTACAGGCCATCCGTTGCGAGCCGGTTTTCCTTGCGTGCGCGGTAGAGCTCGCGCCACCCCTGGATAAACAGGCCGATGCCGATAAACAGCAGGCCGTAGCCCAGCAGCATCGCGATCATCATGCCGGTCTCACCCATACCGAGTAATGTCGACCACAAATTGGCGTTCAGATTGATTCTGTCCATGCCAAAGAAGCGGACCAGCAGATAAATCGTCAGCGGGAAGCCGTACATTTCCGCGTACAGGGCGATGATGAAGGCCTGCACCAGACCGGCGCTTGCCCACTCCCGCCAGCTCTTCGGCGCCAGGAAGCGATACAGCAGCCAGGAGGCGATTACGATCATGATCAGCGCCAAGGCCCAGGTACCCGAATGGGCGATGTAGTCTTGCATTGTCAGTAGCCCCTTCTTGTCTGTCCTGCCGCGCTCATCGCTGCCAAAGGATAGGCAGCGCTTCCAGCGGCACCGCCACGTCGGGATACCGCGGCACCACTCGTGCTGTGTAGTGCTCGGGTGGTCGTTCGGCGGGTACCGAGGCGGCGTACAGCCAACGCTTGTCGGTACCGTTCGACGTCTCACCGGGTGTCATGGGTACACGCACCGGTGCCTGGTCCTCCTGCGGCTCGGCGTAAAGTTCGACCGTGATATCGTCCGCACCCAACTCGCCCAGATCGAGCTCAATCGAAAAGTCGTGCTGCTCGTGGCTCGTTGCAACGGTGAGTTCGCCGAATTGCAGGGTCGGCCAGTGATCGTCCAGCCGGCGACGCCAGTTCACGATGCTCTCCGCCAACTGCCCCGAATTCGCCGCGCGGGCGCGGTACGCGGCGGCAGCCGGTAGGTAATAGCGTTCGGTGTATTCGCGTACCGTGCGATTGGTGGAAAACCGCGGCGTCAACTCCGCCATGCTGTTGCGCATGCGCGCCACCCAGGCGCGCGGGATGCCGTGCTCGTCTCGCTGGTAGAATTCTGGAGCGACCTTGTGTTCCAGAAGGTCATAAAGCGCTTCGGCCTCAGTCGCATCCCAGGCCGGATCGTCACCGTGTTCCTGACCGTCGCCCAGCGCCCAGCCCACCTCCGGCGTGTAGGCTTCCGCCCACCAGCCATCCAGTTCGGAGATATTGAGCCCACCGTTCACCAACACCTTCATGCCGCTCGTGCCGCTGGCTTCCCACGGCCGTCGCGGCGTGTTGAGCCAGACGTCAACGCCCTGCACCAGATGCTCAGCCATGTGCATGTCGTAGTCGCTGAGAAAGACCACGCGATCCTTCGCGTCGGGCCACTGTGCGAATTCGATCCAGCGCCGGATCAGCGCCTGCCCGGCGGCGTCTGCCGGATGCGCCTTGCCGGCAATGACCAGTTGCACCGGGCACTCGGGGTCCGTGAGCAACTTCAACAATCGCGCCGGATCGTGCAGCAGCAGGTCCGGTCGCTTGTAGGTCGCAAAACGGCGCGCGAAGCCGATGGTGAGCGTCCCCGGATCGAGCGGCTGCGCGCCGCTCTCGATCGCATTCGGTGTCGGGCCGGCGGCAGCCCGTTGTTGCGACAGACGCTCGCGAACGTAATCAACCAGCGCTGCGCTGGCGGCGCTGCGGAACTGCCAAAGCTCCGCATCCGAGACACAGCAGATGTCGCGCCCCAGCGCTTCGGTGGTGCCCAGCCAGCGTTCCTGGCCGCAGGCCTCGGTCCACAAGGCGTCCGCCTGCGCGGAATCCCAGGTCGGTGTGTGCACACCATTGGTGATGTGTCCGATCGGCACTTCCGGCTCGGCCCAGCGCGGAAACAAGGCAGCGAACAAGCGACGGCTGACCCGGCCGTGCAGCCAGCTTACCCCGTTGACCGCGCCGCAACCGCGAATCGCGAGATAGGCCATATTGAACGGCTCGGTAACGTCATCGGGACGCTGACGGCCCAGAGCCAACAACTCATCGCGAGCAATACCGAGCTGCGTCTCGGCGTAGGTGCCCAGGCAGTGCTCCATCTGCGCCGAGGTGAAGCGGTCGAAGCCAGCGGGCACCGCCGTGTGCGTGGTGAACAGGTTACCGGCGCGCGTTGCGGCGAGCGCCACAGCGAAGCTCGCACCGGTGTCAAGCATGAACTGGCGCGCGCGTTCGAGCACCACCAGTGCCGCGTGCCCTTCATTGAGGTGGCAGACGTCGGGTTGGACACCGAGCGTCGACAGCAAACGCCAACCGCCGATGCCCAGCACCATTTCCTGCATCAGGCGCAATTCCGATCCCCCGCCATACAGTTCGCTGGTAATGCCGCGATAGGGCGGATGATTGGCCGCATCGTTGGTGTCCAACAAATACAGTTTCAAACGACCGACCCGGGCTTGCCAGGCACGCAGCCAGATCGAATGACCCGGCAGGTCCAGCTTCAGTCGCAGCCACTCACCGTTGGCATGGCGCAACGGCGTCACAGGCAGCTGTCCGGGATCGTTGTAGGGATACGCCGCCTGTTGGATGCCGTCCGGGCCTATCAGTTGGCGAAAATAGCCTTGTTGGTATAGCAAGCCCACGCCAATCACGGGCACGCCGAGATCGTTCGCCGCTTTCAGCTGATCGCCCGCCACGTTGCCGAGCCCGCCCGAGTAGATGGGGAGCGCCTCGCTCAACATGAACTCCATGCTGAAATAGGCAGCGGCGTTCAACGGGGCTTGCGCATGGTGTTGTTGGAACCACGCGGGGGCGCGTGCCGCATCCCGTCTGCTCCGGACCAGCTTATCGACGTGTTTACGAAAAGCATCGTCGGCCAGACAGCGTTCCAGCCGCTCCCGCGAGACTGTCTGCAGCACGACCCAGGGATTCTGGGTGGCTTGCCAAAGCTCAGGATCGAGCTGCTGCCACAGCGTATCGGTGCCGTGATGCCACGAGGACCGTAAATCCAGGGCCAACTCAACCAGCGCATCCACACCCTCGATGCCGAAGGGCAACAGACTGTAAGCCAGATCGTCAGCAATAATTTGCTCGCTCACGGGGCCTTCCTTGCCGATGTCGCAGCCGACGGGCCGGACCCTGCGGCGGCTGCGAGTACTTCGCCAATCAGATGTTGTGCTTCGTTGACGATACGTTGCAGGTGATCCGTGTTGCGAAAACTCTCGGCGTAGATTTTGTACAGGGCTTCTGTGCCGGACGGACGCGCAGCAAACCAGCCCTGTGCCGTCGTAACCTTCAAGCCGCCGATGGATGCGTTGTTGGCCGGCGCACGGGTCAGGACGCCGTCGACAGCTGTGCCGGCGAGCTCGGTCGCTTGAACCTGTTCCGCTGTGAGGTTGGCGATGATCGATTTCTCCGCGGCCGTAGCCGGGGCTTCAATGCGGGTGTAGGCGCAAGCACCGAACGCCTGCACCAGTTCGCGATAGGCTTCGCCAGGGTTTCGACCCCTTCGCGCAGTCATCTCGGCGGCGAGCAGCGCCGGCACCAGGCCATCTTTGTCCGTGGTCCAGACGTGTCCGTCACGTCGCGCGAATGACGCCCCGGCACTCTCTTCGCCGGCAAACCCCAGCGATCCATCCTTGAGGCCTGCCACGAACCACTTGAAGCCGACCGGCACTTCATAGACGCGCCGCTCGACACTCTCGGCCACCCGGTCAATCATCTGGCTGCTGACGATGGTTTTGCCCACGGCTGCGGGGAAGCGCCAGCCCGGCCGGTGACGGTAAAGATAGGCGATGGCAACCGCCAGATAGTGATTTGCCGGCATCAAACCCTCATCCGGCACGACGATGCCGTGCCGGTCATGGTCAGGATCGCAGCCGAGCGCAACGTCGTAGTGGTCCTTGAACGCGATTAGCCGTTGCATCGCGTACTCTGACGACGGGTCCATACGGATCTGCCCATCCCAATCCAGCGTCATGAAACTAAAGGTCGGGTCCACGACCGCATTGACGACGTCCAGATCCAGGCCATATCGCTCCGCAATTGCCGGCCAGTAGTTGACCCCGGCGCCGCCCAGGGGGTCGACCCCGATGCGGATCCCGGCGGCGCGGATTGTTGCCATGTCAACGACCTGATCGAGGTCGTTGACATAGGTATTGAGGTAATCGTAGCGATGGGTTGTGCTGACACGCAGCGCCTTTTCGATCGGCATCCGCTGCACGCCGACCAGGTCCTGTTGCAACAGCTCGTTGGCCCTGGCTTCGATCCAGTCCGTCACTGACGTGTTCGCCGGTCCGCCGGTCGGTGGGTTGTACTTGAAGCCGCCGCTGTCGGGCGGGTTGTGTGATGGGGTAATGACGATGCCGTCGGCCAGACCTGCTGGGCCGGTGCGATTGTACTGCAAGATAGCGTGAGAGATGGCGGGCGTAGGAGTGTATTTTTCGTCGCCGGCGATCATAGCCTGGACGCCATTCGCCGCCAGCACCTCGAGCGCCGTGGCAAACGCTGGCTCGGACTGGGCATGGGTGTCCATGCCAATAAACAGTGGCCCGTCGAACTCCTGTGTCCGTCGGTAGTCACAAATGGCCTGGCTGATGGCGAGAATGTGGTTCTGGTTGAAACTCCTGGAAAGCGCCGAACCCCGGTGGCCCGACGTCCCGAACGCGACTCGTTCGGCCGCAACACGAGGATTGGGCCGCTCGGCGTGGTACGCCTCTACGAGCTTCGATACGTCAATCAGCATCTCGCGTGACGCGGGTTTCCCTGCGACTACGCTCGTGTCTGTGGCTGACTCGGCGACGCCACTCACGAATCAATCTCGTGCAGACCGACGGCGCGCGTGTCGATGCCGCCGCGGCAACTCGCTAATTCGGTGGCACCCTGCGATGGAACGCAGTAGCGGCAGCAAGATACTGAACTTACAGGAGTCATGGCCAGCCTCGAGTACGCTTCTTCGGTCTACCCGCGGACTCTACAACGTGTATGTCCGACACACGTCAAGCGGTGACCAGGGAATTGACGGTGCAATCTTCAGTCGCTTTGCGGATCTATGCTGGTAGCGGACCGCACGGTTCGGATGCCCTCCAGGCGCGTGCGTTTCAGCAGCAACGCGTTCACTGCCACCAACGCCGAGCTGCCCGACATCGCAAGTGCCGCCACTTCAGGACTGATCACCAGTGGATAGAAAACCCCAGCCGCCGCCGGAAAGGCAATCACGTTGTACGCCACCGCCCAGAACAAATTCTGGTGCATCTTGCGCAGCGTGGCACGCGACAGTTCGATAGCGCCAAGCACGTCATAGGGATCGCTTTTCATGAGCACGACGTCAGCGCTTTCCATGGCAACGTCGGTACCGGCGCCGATCGCGAATCCAACCTCCGCCTGGGTCAATGCTGGCGCATCGTTGACGCCGTCGCCGACCATCCCGACCTTCTTGCCTTGCGCTTGCAGTTCCTTGATCTTGTCGGCTTTTTGCGCGGGTAACACGTCGGCTATCACCGTCTGTATACCGAGTTCCCCCGCAATACGCTCGGCGGTCGCCTGATTGTCGCCGGTGAGCATGGCAACCTCCACACCCCGCTCGCGCATTTTTGCCACCATCGCTGCCGCCGTCGGTCGTGGCGCATCGGCGATCGCGATCAGTCCCACCAGGCGGCCGCCGTGGGCAATGTGCACCACGGTCTGACCGGCGCCCTGCAGGCGAGCCGCCTCGTCTGCGAGGCTTGCCAGGTCAACACCCTCCTCGTCCATCAAACGCCGATTACCGAGGAACACGGTTTGACCGTCCACCTCGGCGCGCGCACCCTTGCCCTCAATGTTCTCAAAGCCACGCAGCGGCGAGAGCGTGAGTCCCTCGGCGCGACGCTGAATGGCCTGGGCCAGTGGATGGTCCGAGCCTTGTTCCACGGTGGCGGCGAGGCTAAGAACGGCATCCTCGCCGGCATCGCCGGCGACGACCTCCACGACTTGCGGTTCACCCATGGTCAACGTACCGGTCTTGTCGCAAACGACGATATCGAGCTTGGTGGCCTCTTCGAGGGCGGAAGCATTCTTGAACAGAATGCCGTTCTTCGCACCAAGGCCCGTGCCTACCATCACCGCCATGGGTGTGGCGAGGCCCAGAGCATCCGGGCAGGCGATGACGAATACCGTGATCGTAAGAGTGACGGCAAACAGCAAGGTCTGACCGAGCCACCAGAACCAGGCCGCAAACGTCAGCAGACCAATGACAATCGCGATCACCACCAGCCATTGCGAGGCTTTGTCCGCCAGCAACTGGGCGGGGGCCTTGGAGTTCTGTGCTTCCTGTACCAGCTTGACGATCTGTGCCAGGGCGGTATCGGCGCCCACCTTGGTCGCCTGGTACTTGAAACTGCCGCTTTTGTTGATCGTGGCGCCGATCACCGTGTCGCCGGGCTTCTTGCCGACCGGCATGGATTCGCCGGTGAGCATGGACTCATCCACCTGGGATTCGCCTTCGAGCACCTCGCCGTCCACCGGGATCTTGTTGCCGGGCCGGATCACGACGATGTCGTCTTTGGCCACCTCCGCCGTCGGTATCTCCAGTTCCCGGCCATCGCGCAGCACGGTGGCCTTGGGCGGCGCGAGATCCATCAGAGAGCGAATCGCATCGGAGGCGCCGGCGCGAGCGCGCATCTCCAACCAGTGCCCGAGCAGGATGAACACCAGCAGTACCGCCACCGCCTCGAAGAATTGCACACCGTCGAAAAAAAACGTCGCCCCGAGACTGAACAAGTAGCCGGTACCGACCGACAGCACCACCAGCACCGCCATGTTGAGGACACCGTTTTTCAGCGCCCGCCAGGCGGCCACGAAGAATGGCCAGCTTGGCCAGATGACCGCGATACTGGCCAACAAGAAAAGCCACAGGTTGAGGTCCAGGCCGAAGGGCGGCGCTGGCGGTGTGAACAGCCCCCCCATCGGCGAGTAAATGAAGATCGGCACGGTGAACGCCAAACAGACCCAGAAGCGCTTGCGCATATCGCGCACCATGGCCTGCATGTCCATCCCGCCACCGTGGCCCATTTCGTGCGCCATGCCCGCCGTCTCGTCGCCTTGTGCTTCGGGCGCAGCGTGCGTGTCATGATGATGGGTTGCCGGATGATCGGCGACCGCAGCCGTTGGCCCGTCGGCCGGATTGGCCGGGGCGCAGATGTGTTTCGGCACCATCTCCCCCCGGCAGTGGTACCCGCAGGCATGAATTTGTGCCTTGATTGCCGCGAGATCGATGACGTTTTCGTCGTAGGTGACGGTCGCGCTGCCAGCCACATAATTGACTTCGGCTTTGCGTACGCCGCGCAGTCGCATCAATTGCTTTTCGACGCCGGCCGCGCTTGACGCGGACAGCAGTCCCGCGACTTCAATAGTAGATTTGCTCATGATTGTCCCGTTGACCGGTCAATGCCGGTGTTGCTGCTTCTGATCGCCGCGCTCAGCATCCCGCGAGCCGCCGTGACCGGCATGCCCGCCGCGGCCACCATGGCCACCATGTCCGAACAGGTGCATCGCGACAAACACAATACCGATCAGCACCCAAAACCAATTCTCTGCCAGCCAGTCCATCTTGACTCCTTAACTCAACTACCGCTTACCCACGCCGGCCGCGAACCCGAGCCCGCGCGTGTTGTGTCTTCGTGATTAACACGGTTTGCTCGCCTCCGCTTCGGGATTTCGCCATCCCTCCGGTTGTGGCGCCAGCCTGGTCGGTCCCCAGGTGTCCGGCTCGTACTCCGTTACCGACACACCCGCCCTGAGCATCGGTTCGACGACCTGCCAGGCCGCCTCCACGCTTTCGTCCTGGGTAAACAGTGCCGGGTCACCGCGGATGGCATCGCGTAATAGCCGTTCATAGGGCAGGTCGGCCCCGGCGCGTGCGTGACGGGCGATCAACTCCGCGGCTTCGCCCCGCATGGTGTCCCCCGGTTGCTTGACGCGCGTGCCGGCCGCGATGACGACCTCCGGGCTCAAGCGGAAGCGAAAGTAGTTTGCCGCTGCCGGCGTGACTGGATCGAAAATGGCGAGCGGCGGCTGGCACAGCTGCACGATCACCTCCGTGACCGTCAGCGGCAGGCATTTGCCGGTACGCACCACGATCGGCACACCGGACCAGCGCCAGGTGTCGATGTACAAGCGAAATGCGGCGAAGGTCTCAACGTCGGAGTCGCCCGCGACGCCGGGCTCGTCACGATAGCCACGATATTGCCCGCGCACGAGCTGCGAGGGATCGACCGGCCGCATCGCACGCAAAATGCGCAGCTTCTCCGCGCGCGTCGCTTGCGGATCGCGACCCGTCGGCGCATCCATCGTCAGCAGCGCGATGACCTGCAGCAGGTGGTTTTGCACCACGTCGCGAATGGCGCCCACCTCCTCGTAAAATTTGCCACGACCCTGCACGCCGAACCGTTCGGCCATGGTCACGTGAATAGCAGCGACGTGATGCTGATTCCAAATCGGCTCGAGGAAGGTGTTGGCAAAGCGGAAGTACAACAGGTTTTGAACCGCCTCCTTGCCCAGGTAATGATCGATGCGAAACACCGCGGTTTCCGGGAATACCTGATGCAGCGTGCGGTTGAGCGCACGGGCTGAGGCCAGGTCGCGGCCAAACGGCTTCTCGACCACGACGCGTGCGTGGCGGGAACAGTCGGCGCTCGCCAGCCCCCGCACCACGGTCTCGAACATCCCCGGCGCGATCGCCAGGTAGTGCAGTGGCCGCTGGCTGTCGTGCAGTGCCTGCTTCAGTCGGTCGTAGGTGGCTGGATCGCGATAGTCGCCGTCGACGTAGCGCAGTTGCGCCGACAGGCGCGCGAACGCGTCAGCATCGACGCTGCCATGCTCCCGAAGGCTCGCCCGCACCCGCTCGCGCAGCCGCTCCAGGGTCCAGCCGCCCCGTGCCACGCCGACGACGGGCAGGCTCAGATCGCCGCGCTCGAACAACGCCTGCAGGGCCGGAAAGATCTTCTTGTACGCCAGGTCGCCGGTGACCCCGAATATGACCAGTGCATCGGCGTCGTGGGTGTCCATGCTCAATCGTCCGGCTTTTCGACGTGACCGCCAAAGCCCTCGCGCATTGCCGAGAGCACCTGGTTTGCGAACTCCGCCTCACCGCGTGAGCTGAACCGGGCATAAAGCGCCGCACTCAACACGGGCGCCGGAACGCCTTCTTCGATCGCCGCAGTGATGGTCCAGCGGCCTTCGCCGGAGTCCGAAACCCGGCCCGCGTAACGCTGCAAGGCCGGATCACGCAACAGCGCGGCCGCCGTGAGATCGAGCAGCCAGGAGGCGATAACGCTGCCGCGGCGCCACAACTCGGCGATCTCTGCCAGGTCGAAGTCGTAGGCGTAATGTGCCGGATCCTGCGTTGGCGCGGTCTCAGCATCGACATCGTGCTGGCGCTTGCCGATATTGGCGTTGCGCAAAATGTTGAAGCCTTCCGCATAGGACTGCATCACGCCGTACTCGATGCCGTTGTGCACCATCTTGACGAAATGCCCTGCGCCGTGCGGACCGCAGTGCAGATAGCCCTGCTCCGCCGTGCCCGGGCCTCGGCCCGGGGTCTTCGTTGCCGCCGCGACACCCGGCGCGAGGCTTGCGAAAATCGGGCTGAGCTGCGAGACGACGTCCGTGTCGCCGCCGATCATCAGGCAGTAGCCGCGTTCCAGCCCGGCCACCCCGCCGCTGGTGCCGACGTCGAGATAATGAACACCTTGCTGTCCGAGTTCGGTACCGCGGCGTATATCGTCGCGGTAATTCGAGTTGCCGCCGTCGATCACGATGTCGTCGCTGTCGAGCAACGGCACCAGGCGCGCCAGAACGTCATCGACGACGGCAGCCGGAATCATCAACCAGATGCGGCGGGGGCGCTCCAGGCGGACAATCAGTTCCTCGAGCGAAAACACCCCAAGTGCGCCTTCGCTTTGCAGCTGTCGAACGGCGCCTTCGCTGCGGTTGTAGACCACGCACTCGTGCCCGTCGTTCATGAGCCGCCGCACCATGTTGCTGCCCATGCGCCCCAGACCAAACATTCCTAGTTGCATTGTGGATCCTCCTTTGCTGAATCCGGGCGCCGCCCCGGCCTTGAGTGCCGGCGCGTTAACGGTTCGGGGAGACTGGCCAGACACTTGCGTTCGAGCCGGACGCCGGTACCGGAGCCGTCGACGCTAGACAATGTGCCGATCCCAGCCTGCGTAAGACTCCTTGATCGTGCCTCGAGGGATGGCCAGCACGATGAGCAGTATGCCGGCAATAACGCCGTTCCAGGCAGCCAGTGACGACCCTGCGCCGTCGAGCAACCAGGGCGCGGCGATCAACCATGCGCCGAAGGGCACGTTGATGAAGCGCACCGCGCGTCCGACCTCGGCCCAGGCCATGATCGAGAACGTCACCACCAGCGCACCGATCAGGTGATCGCTATTGGCCATGGCGCCCGCATTGCCGAAGGTCAGGCGCGTGAACGTGAGCCAGACACCGATGCCGATGCTGAGATTCAAGGTCCAGGGATAGGTCACGCCGCGCGTGGCCTGCGCCCATTGCTCCCGCGGGCTGGCTACAAGCCCCCTGGCATCATCGTCGCTACCGCCGTCCATGGCGTCGCCGGTCCAGAAGGTGCGCCAGAACGGCTTGCCCTGCCTGCGCGACCAGACCAGGAACTGTCCCATGGCGACGAACTCGTTGAGCGAATACGGAATCATCACCGCCATCGCCAGTGCGGCAATCAGGCACAACGTGCACCAGGTACCGATATCGATCGGCTGGATGATAATGAA
The DNA here is from genome assembly GCA_937983055.1 of uncultured Pseudomonadota bacterium. Classification (GTDB taxonomy): domain Bacteria; phylum Pseudomonadota; class Gammaproteobacteria; order Burkholderiales; family Eutrophovitaceae; genus CALJLA01. Next base: position 7,090 of record CALJLA010000068.1, on the reverse strand, counting down.
ATAGATGCTGACCACGCCCAGCGGTACGATCAGCACTGCCAGCCCGAGCACCATCCAGGGCATGGTGCGCCAGCGGTCCTTGCCGGCCATCCAGGTCATGGCCAGTTCGAGCGTGTAGACGATAGCGCCCAGCGCGCCGTCGGCGATCGGCCAGGCCTTGGAGACGTCCGAGGTGATGATGGACTCGGTGCCGTTCATCACGTCCTTGTTCTCGCCGACACCGGCGAAAAACGGCTCCCAGACGGTATCGATGTGGCCGAGCTGATAGGCGCCGAGCACGCGCGCGATAAGAAAGCCAATCAGGGCGAGTACACCAATCGGCATGCGCTGCAACCAGCTCGACGGCGTGTAGGCCCAGCCCGGCGGCACATCCGGCTTGCCCATCATGCCGGCCATGCTCATCCCCGGCATCATCGGGATGAGCACCGAGAGCGCGATGACCAGACCGCCGACCAGGGTACCGTTGGCATAGGCCTCAGGCAGGGGTGTCCAGAACACCAGCGGCGCCAACAACAGCCACACGCCGACGAAGGCGTTGGCCCATTGCGCCCAGGGATTGCGCCGCCAGGCATCGGCTGACAGGACGCTGAAGACGATGACCAGGATGCCGCTGATCACATCGCTCCAGGTCATCCACAGATTGCGCAGCTCGAACGGCGGCAATCCGCGATCGGCCATAACCCAGAGCTGCTTGGCATCGGGCACGAAATCGCTCATGTAACCGAGCGTGAACGGGCTCAACAGCAACCAGAGGCCGAGCATCAGGTTGAGATAATGCGGCCAGAGCATATTGCGGTGGCTCTCGACCATCATGTCGCCGTGTCCAGCCGCCGGTTTGGCCGAATCGCGCAACACCAGGGTCATGCCGCATTTCGGACAGTCCCCCGGTTCGTTCTGCACCACCTCCGGGTGCATGGGGCAGGTGTACTCGTCAGCGGAGTCTGCCGCCGTGGTGTGTCCGTGCCCGGCATGATGGTCATGCATGGCCTTCCTCCGGGATGTCACATCGTTCCAGCGGCATGCCGCACTTCGGGCAGCGACCGGGTTCCTTGCTCACGACCTCGGGATGCATGGGGCAGCTATACGCAGTCGCTGGCGCGCCAAGCGGTTCGAGTGCCGTCCCGCAACGCGGACAATTGCCGGGCGATGATTGACAAACTCCCGGGTGCAGCGGGCAGCTGTGCGGCTTTTTGCGGTCGATTGCCGCTGTGGCGACGGGTTCCGGCGCGGCCTGCCGCGCCTGTTCTCTGACGGCGGTGCTCGGCTCGAGGCCGTGCTCGCGATACCAGGCGATCGGATCGGCCTGCAGGGCAGCAACCATCCTCGGCAGGGTTTGCCGCAGCGTATGCTTGGGCAGCCAATCCAGCAATGAACGAGCTCGCGTGATGTCGAGCGCGTAGTGGTCGTTGGCGCGATCGATCATCCAGGGTTTGATGAACGGTTTCTTGCCGGGCATCAGGTTCTGAAGCCAGGCGCCGACCTTGGCGATGAGCCCGGGCACATTGTGTGTTTCCGACGACTTGCCATGGATCAGGCGCATGAAGGTGTGCTGCAGCTCGTCGTAGCTCAGCGTATCCGGCTCACCGATGAGTATGGGGACCTCGGCGGGCAGCTCCGATCGTCGCATCACCGCCGCCTCGATGGCGTCCACGACGTCGTCGAGGTGAACGAATGCCTGGCCGTGCGAGGTCTCGCCGGAGTACAGGTGACCGGCCAGTTGTCGCTCGTAGATGCGCTGAATCTGGTGCGCCAGTGGCGGCGAATGACACACATCGTCGTACACGCCGGCCAGCCGCAGGATCACCGCAGGAATACTGCCCCGCTCTTCATGGATCACCGCTTCCGTGCACACCTTGGATTCCGGGTAGGCCCAGGTTGGCCCAATGGGCCAATCTTCGTTGATGAACTCCCCGGGTTCGCCCGGCGCGTGCACCAACATGGTGCTGGAAAAAATGAACTGCTCGACCTCGAACGACTTCAAGCCGCGCAACAGGCGTCGCGTACCCTCGACGGTAATCGCATCGTACTTTGGGCTCGCGCGGCCCAAAAAGTCATAGTACGCCGCCAGGTGAATCACCGACGCGATCCGACGGCCATGGTGCTCGCCGAGCGTCCGAAGACCCTCCTCCACGTCGGCGTCCGAGGTGATGTCGACCGGTATGAAGACACAGTCCGCCGGCGGCGGCGACGACGCTTGTCGATCAAAGCCCACCACGTCACTGAATTGTTGGCGAAGACGCTTCATGACGGCGGAGCCGATGCGGCCGTTGGCGCCCGTAATCAAGACTGCGCCGGTATGCGATGGCATATTGAATCCCCTGGTCCAGAACGACATCGAGCGCCAAGCGTCGATGGCTAAACGGGGAAGACTACGACCTGTACCCAACTGTCAGGTCAAGCCGACGCGGTCGAACGACGCCCGATCCTCGTCGAGCACCGGGCCTTGACCTGACAGTTGGGTACAGGTCGTACGGTTGAACCTTCGTGGTCAGGCACCGGGCATGGTCCGGGTGCGCGCCTTCACCGCCATTCGGACAAGCGAGTAACAACATGAGTCGAGTCAAGGTCGCAATCAACGGATACGGGGTGATCGGCAAGCGCATCGCCGATGCCGTTCAGCAACAAGCGGACATGACGCTGGTCGGTGTTGCCGACGTGGTCGCCGACTACCGCACCCGAACCGCCAATCGCCTGGACATCCCCCTGTACGCGGCGAGTCCGGAGGCCCGGTCGACCTTCGCGGCGCACGATATCGCCAGTGCGGGCACCCTCGACGAGCTCTTGGCGGAGGCCGCGGTCGTTGTCGACTGCACGCCCAAGCACGTAGCGGCCGGCAACCGGGCAAGATACGACGCGGCCAAGATCAAATCGATCTTCCAGGGCGGTGAGTCGCATGCGCTCACCGGGCACTCCTTCGTCGCCCAGGCCAACTATGCCAGTGCGCTGGACCGGGACTGCACGCGCGTGGTTTCCTGTAATACGACCTCGATTGTGCGGACCCTGGGCGCGCTGAAGTCCGCAGGGCTGCTGAAACGTGCCCGGGGTACCCTCGTGCGACGTGCTTCGGATCCGTGGGAAGGCCACGCGGAAGGCATCATGAATACGGTCGTTCCCGAGAAAGTGATTCCGAGCCATCAGGGCCCGGACGCGCAAACGGTCGATCCGTCCCTGGACGTCGTGACGACGGCCGTGAAAGCCGCGCACAACTCCAGCCATCTACACACCTGGTGGGTCGAATTGACGCAAGAAGCGACGCGCGATGAGGTTCTGGCCGCGTTTCGCGCGGCGCCGCGGATTGCATTCCTGCGCATGGACGACGGGCTGGTGGCGCTCAATGCCACCACCGAACTCATGCTCGATATCGGCCGGCCGCGAGGCGATTTGTGGGAAGTCGCGCTCTGGGAGGACGGTGTTGCCGTCGAAGGCAAGGAGGCGTTCTACACCTACCAGGTCTTCAACCAGGCGATCGTCGTGCCGGAGACCATCGACGCCATCCGAGCGCTGACCGGCATGGAGCGCGACGCGGCTCGCTCCATCGCCGCGACCGACCGTGCGCTCGGCGTCACCGCGGACTTCTTCGCCACGCCACAGACCGGTCCAACCTAGTCCGCGAAGCATCGGGTAATCATGCAAGCGACGCCGCGCGACCGCCGATTCTACGACTGCACGCTCAGCGAGAAAGTGCTGTTCACCAGCTTCTTGTTGATTGTCGCTATGGGCTACCTGATGGCAATGACCTACCTGTATACGAGCCACGAGGGTCACGACGGGCGGCCGGGCGTGTCCATCCAAGACATCGCCGACACGTATTACGGCAACCGGAGCGGAACGCGCCTGGAGGCCGCCTTACGCGGGCCCATGGCGGCCTACATCCAGTTGGATAACCGGAACGAAATCGTCGCGTGGCTGAAAGGCGGTGCCGGCGAAGCCGAGTACGCCACCACGATTGAACCGATCCTGAGCACATCCTGTACCGTGTGCCACAATCCGGAATCAGGCCTGGACGTGCCGGACCTGACGAACTTTGCCGCCGTTCAGCAGGTTGCCGAGGTGGATCTGGGCCAGTCACTGCACACGCTGATGAGGCTGTCGCACATCCATCTGTTCGGTATCGGCATCCTGGCATTGGCGATCGGCTTGATCTTCAGATTGTCCCTGATGCGGCGCTGGCTCAAAGTGACGCTGATCGTACTGCCGTTTGCAGCGATGCTCGCCGACATCCTGGCCTGGTTTCTGACCAAGTGGGACCCGGTGTATGCCTACGTCGTCGTCGTGGGTGGCGGTCTGCTCGGCGCGAGCCTGCTGGTACAGATCGTCGTGTCGCTGTGGCAATTGTGGTTTCTCAAGGCGCCGAGCGTCACATCAGCGGCGGGATCGCGGGCATGACCGTGGGCACTGGCCGGCGCGGGCGCTGAGACGTAATGCCGTACGCCTACGCCGTTTGGACCGCCATACTGAGCCTCGTGTGGTTGATTGTGTTCATGGGATTGCGCAATCGCTGGAGCCGGCGGAAGATGCTGACCACCAGTCTGCTGACTATGCCGCTCGGCCTGACAGAACCGCTGTTTGTACCCGACTACTGGAATCCGCCGACTCTTTTTGACCTGGCTGAGTCCACCGGCTTCGATCTCGAGAGCCTGGGCTTTTCGTTCGCCGTCGGCGGTCTCGCCAGCACGCTGTACGATCGGATACGCCCGGCGCATCACGGCACCATTGAGTCGGACCATCGTCATCTGCCCGGACATCGCTGGCATCGTATCGCAATCAGTTCTCCGATGGTGAGTTTCTTTGTGCTCTATGCGCTGGACTGGTTCAATCCGATTTATTCGGCAATTCTGGCGTTAGGCATCGGTGGTCTGTTTGCCGGCTACTGCCGTCCAGATCTGTGGCGCAGAATGCTGGCTGGAGCGGCGCTGTTCGGGCTCTTCTATTTCGTATTCTTCTTATCCCTCGTTCTGTCCTACCCAGAATACGTCGAGCACGTCTGGAACTTGACCGGCATTTCCGGGATTCTGCTGCTGGGTGTTCCCATTGAAGAGATTCTCTTCGCGCTATCGCTTGGCTTCCTCTGGTCAAGCGCCTACGAACACATCACCTGGTCGCGACCGCTCGCCGCCACACCATCAACGGCGCCAGATGGAAATGACAACGCAGGTGCCGGCAGGACGCGCGATGACTGATCGACGGATGCAATGACCGCCAAAAGAGACACGGCACACACGGAAACGGTGCTACGCGTTCACTACCCCATCACTGACGGGCGTATCGTGTTGCGCTGCGATTCAGACTGGGACGCTGACATCGAGGCCAGCAGCCTATCCAGTGACGCTCAATGCACCGTGTTCCGCGTCAGCCTGGACAGACCCTTCCGCTACTACAAGCCCGTCCTGGCACAGGGGAACGCGCGGCAATGGGCGCAGGGGAAAAATTACTTGTTGCTTGCGCATGGGCCGCGCGAGCAAAGTGTTTACCCTTACTTTTTCGAAGATCGCGGCTGCACGGTCTGCGATGTTGAACAACTGGCGACACCCGATGCCTCAGCGCACTATGCCTTTCGCGTATTCACACCGCCCGGTTACGGCGAGAACACGCTGAAGCGCTATCCTGTGCTGTACTTGCAGGACGGGCAGAATGTGTTCTTCCCCAGCGAATCGTTCAGTGGTGCGGACTGGCGAATCCGGGAGACCCTGTCGTTGCTCAATGACATGAACGTGATCGACAAGGTGATTGCCGTCGGGATCTATCCGCAAAGTCGTGAGAAAGATTACACGCTGCCAGGATACGAGAGCTACGGCCAGGTGGTGGCACAGACGCTGAAGGCGCGGATAGACCGGGATTATCGCACGCTCGACAGCGCTCGAGATACGGCCGTGATGGGTTCGTCCCTCGGCGGCGTCGTATCACTGTATCTGGCCTGGCAGTGGCCAGGCGTTTTCGGCATGGCCGCGTGTCTGTCGAGCACCTTCGGCTGGCGGGACGACCTGCTCTTGAGGATCGCTGCGGAACCGTCCCGCGACATACGCATCTACCTCGACAGCGGCTGGCCACAGGACAACTACGAGGTCACCCGCGACATGCAAGCGCTGCTATCGACCCGGGGCTACTCCCATGGTGGCAACCTTCAGTATTTCGCGTTCCCCGGCGCGCACCACAACGAAAAGGCGTGGGCCCTGCGCAGCCATCTCCCGTTTCAGTTCCTGTTCAGTCATCGTCCGGCACCGACACGGCCGCTCGTTGCGCAGCGTGAATAGAGGCCTGCTGGTTCACACGAAAAATGTAAGCCGTGTTCGGGATCGGCACATCATGGCGAGATGCGGCAACGGGTCGCGGACTCCGAATGATCAAGGAACGAGCGACCGCGTCGGTCGTTTACGCTAGTTGCATAAACCGTAAACCCGCTTGACATGTTAGCGGGGTATAGGTTGCAGAATACGTTGTCACGGGAGCGACTAACGTCTGATCAGTGACCATCTCGGGCTCACGGCAGTAAATGCAAACGGTCTCCCCCAACGTTCAGCGGGTTGCGGTCGTGAGCCCGAGATGGTCACTGATCAGCGGTCAACGGTGAGTCTAGCGAATGGGGTAATGTCATGAGTCTGGAAATCAAATTTGAACTGACCGACACGGACCTCGAGTATTTTCGTTCGGGGTTCAAACAAGCGGGAGAGAAGCTCGCAATGACGGATCAGCACGAGCTCGTTGGGGCCGCTCGGGCGCTGGTCGACAAAGCGTTGGAGGGTGGCTGTCCGGAGTTCGTGCGCAGGCGCCTCCGCGACCTGAGTCGGGTCATCCGTATGGTCGAAGACGAGACGTGGCAGATACCCGATGACGCCCGTGAGCGTGTCATGCAAGCGCTCGCTTACTTTGCCGATCCGAACGACCTCGTCGCCGATGACGTTCCGGTGCTTGGGCTAATCGATGATGCACTGGCCATCGAGCTCGCGTTGACGGGACTGCAACACGAGCTCGAGGCCTACGAAGAGTTCGCAGCGTACCGCGACGCCGAGGCGCAGCGACGTGCCAACCGTGGGCAAACCACCGAAATTACAACGGAAGATTGGCTTGCCGATCGCCGGGCGGCGCTGCATTC
>CALJLA010000067.1 GCA_937983055.1 uncultured Pseudomonadota bacterium | reverse complement strand
ACATGGTGATGCACCTGCCGCTGCGCTACGAGGACGAGACCCAACTGGTGGCCATCATGGAAGCGCCCTCCGGACAGACGGTACAGGTCGAAGGCGTGGTTGCGGAAACCGAAGTTCACTACCGGCCGCGGCGCCAGCTGGTGTCGCGAATCGACGATGCGAGCGGCAGCCTGTACATGCGCTTCTTCAACTTCTATCCCAGCCAGCAGAAGATGCTGGCCGAAGGGGTGCGCGTGCGGGTGATCGGCGAAATTCGCCAGGGCTTCTTCGGCGCGGAGATGGTGCACCCGCGGGTCCGCGTGGTGCGCGGCGAGACGCCGCTGCCCACCGCGCTCACGCCCATTTATCCGACCACCGCGGGCCTGTCGCAGGACACGCTGCGCAAGCTGGCCGGCCGGGCGCTGCTCGCCGCGGACCTGTCGGATACGCTGCCGGATCCGGTGCGCCGCAAACTGCGTCTGGAGCCGTTCATGGATGCTGTGCGCTATCTGCACAATCCGCCGCCCGACGCCGATGCGGTGGCGCTGGCCTCGCACGCACATCCGGCCTGGCGGCGGGTGAAGTTCGACGAGTTGCTGGCGCAGCAGCTGTCGATGCGGCTGCATCATGAACGCCGCCGCCGCATTCGCGCCCATCCGCTGCTGCAGCATTCGCATCTGTCGAAACGGTTGCTCGAGGGGTTGCCGTTCCGGCTGACCCGGGCGCAGTCCCGGGCGCTCGACGACATTCGGGCCGATCTTGCCAGGCCGCATCCGATGCAGCGCCTGCTGCAGGGCGATGTGGGCAGCGGCAAGACCATCGTTGCCGCGCTGGCGGTGCTGCAGGCAATCGAGTCCGGCTATCAGGCGGCGGTGATGGCGCCGACCGAAATTCTCGCCGAGCAGCATTACCGCAAGTTTGCGCACTGGCTCGAGCCGCTCGACATCCCGGTGGTGTGGCTGGCGGGCAGCCTGAACAAACGACAGCGCGAGGCCGCCGCAAACGTCCTGGAATCCGACGCCCCCATGCTGGCCGTCGGCACCCACGCGCTGTTCCAGGAACAGATCGAGTTTCGCAAACTTGGGCTTGCCATCGTCGACGAGCAGCATCGCTTCGGCGTTCATCAACGGCTGGCATTGCGGCTGAAGGGCAGCCGCGGCGATTCGTCGCTGCAGCCGCATCAGCTGATGATGAGCGCCACGCCGATTCCGCGTACGCTGGCGATGAGTTACTACGCCGACCTCGACGTGTCGGTGATCGACGAACTGCCGCCGGGGCGCACGCCGGTGCTCACCAAGCTGGTGTCAGAATCGCGCCGCGACGAGGTGCTGGCGCGGGTGCGTGATGCCTGCGTGGAGGGACGCCAGGCCTACTGGGTGTGCCCGCTCATCGAAGAGTCGGAATCGCTGCAGCTGCAGACCGCGCTCGATACCTTTGAGCGATTGAAGCACGAATTCCCCGAACTGCGGGTGGGCCTGGTGCACGGACGCCTGTCGAACGCGGAGAAAGCGGCGACGATGGCGGCGTTTCAGGCCAACGAAATCCAGCTGCTCGTCGCCACCACGGTGATCGAGGTCGGCGTGGACGTGCCGAACGCCTCGCTGATGGTGATCGAGCACGCCGAGCGCATGGGCCTGTCGCAACTGCACCAGCTGCGCGGGCGCGTGGGACGCGGCGCCGAAGCCAGCGCCTGCATCCTGCTCTACCAGGGGCCCCTCACCGAAGCCGCGCGCGAGCGCCTGAAGATCATCTACGAGAACAGCGACGGCTTCGAGGTGGCACGCCATGATCTGCGGCTGCGCGGGCCGGGAGAGTTTCTCGGGGTGCGTCAGTCGGGGGTGCCGATGCTGCGTTTTGCCGACCTGGAGCGCGACATGGACCTACTTGAGGCGGCGCGCCGGATCGCGCCGCAGCTGATCAGCGATCACCCGGCGCTGGTCGAGCGCCATCTCGATCGCTGGCTGGGCGGCCGCCAGAAATACCTTCGCTCATGAATACGCGCGCGCTGATGGCACGGCTCGATGCCTATGAAAAGCTGATCCGGCTGGACAAGCCGATCGGTGCGCTGCTGCTGCTCTGGCCGACCCTGTGGGGACTGTGGCTGTCGTCGTTCGGGCACCCGGACCCGCGCGTGGTGTGGATCTTTGTGCTCGGCACCTTTCTCATGCGTTCGGCCGGCTGCGCGATCAACGATTACGCCGACCGCGGCTTCGACCCCCATGTAGCGCGCACCCGCGAGCGGCCGCTGGCGACTGGCGTCATCAGCCCGAAGGAGGCGCTCTGGGTGGCGGCGGTGCTGGCGGGGGTGGCATTCGTGCTGGTGCTGCAGTTGAACCGGCTTACCATCCTGTTGTCGATGGTGGCTGCATTTCTGGCCGCGACCTATCCGTTCACCAAGCGTTTTCTGGCGCTGCCCCAGGCCTACCTGGGCATTGCTTTCGGTTTCGGCATTCCGATGGCGTACGCGGCGCACACCGGGAACCTGCCGCCGGTGGCCTGGCTGCTGCTGCTCGGCAACGTGTTCTGGGCGATGGCCTACGATACCGAGTATGCGATGGTCGACCGCGACGACGACCGCAAGATCGGCATCAAGACCTCCGCGCTGCTGTTCGGTCGCTGGGACGTTGCACTGGTGATGCTTTTTCACCTGCTTTTCTTCGCGGTGCTCGCGGTCGTGGGCCGCATGTATCAGTTGGGGCTACCCTATTTCGGCGCGCTCGGCCTGGCCGCTGTCCTCGCGGCCTCGCAGTACTTCATGATCCGTGATCGCAGCCGCGACGGCTGCTTCCGGGCGTTTCGTCACAACAATCTGGTGGGCGGCGTGGTGTTCGCGGGCGTGCTGGCCGAGTCCCTGTTCGGGCGCTTCTCCGCGGCGGGGTTGTAAGCGGGATGACCCGCTCCTATAGTGAGCGCCCCGTCCGGAACGATCGACAACAACAATGGAACTTGGACTCCGGGACCGCGTCGTGCTGGTGACCGGCGGCAGCCGCGGCATCGGTCTCGCCTGCGCGCGCGCATTTCTTGAGGAAGGGGCGCGCGTCGCCATCGCCTCGCGCAATCGCGGCCATCTCGACCGGGCGGCGGCAGAGCTCGCGTCGAACGGTCGCGCGGTGAGCTTCGTCGCCGACCTCTCGCGCCCGGAGGACGCGGCCTCGCTCGCCAACCGGGTGGAAAAGCAACTCGCCCCGATCGATGTGCTGGTGAACTGCGCCGGCGCCGCCCGCCGTTACCTGCCGGAGGCGCTCGATGTCGACGCCTGGCATGCGGCCATGGATGCCAAGTACTTCACCTACGTCCACGCGATGGAAGCGGTGCTGCCGCGCATGCGCGAGCGCCGGCACGGCGCGGTGGTCAATGTGATCGGCACCGGCGGCAAGGTGGCGACGCCGACGCATCTTCCGGGCGGCGCCGCCAACGCCGCGCTGATGCTGGCGAGCACCGGTCTGGCGAGCGTCTATGGCCGGTTCGGCGTGCGCATCAACGCCATCAACCCCGGGCAGACGATGACGGACCGCGTGAAGGAGCTGCTCGCGCTGGAGGCGCGGTCGAGAGGCGTGCCGGAAGCGCAGGTACTGGAGGAATTGCGCGCCCGCGTACCGCTGGGCCGGCTGGCCGAGCCGGACGACGTCGCCGCGCTGGCGGCGTTCCTCGCCTCCGACAAGGCGGCATACCTGACCGGCGTGATCGTGCCGATGGACGGCGGGCTCACGCCGGTGATCTGATATGAAGTACCGCGACCTTCGCGACTTTGTGTCGCAGCTTGAAGCGCGCGGGCTGGCAAAGCGCGTGACGGTGCCGGTTTCGCCGAAGCTGGAAATGACCGAGATCTGCGACCGCGTGCTGCGCGCCGGCGGGCCGGCCATCCTGTTCGAGCGACCCAGCGGCTTCGAGGTGCCAGTGCTGGCCAACCTCTTCGGCACGCCGCAGCGGGTGGCGATGGGCATGGGCGCGGACTCGATCGGCGAACTGCGCGATGTCGGCCGCCTGCTCGCGGCGCTGAAGGAACCCGAACCGCCGCAGGGCATGCGCGACGCGCTCGACAAGGTGGCGATGCTCAAGTCGGCGCTGTGGGACATGCGTCCCAGGACGGTAAGCGGCGCGCCCTGCCAGTCGATCGTGCGGGAGGGCTCGGACGTAGACCTCGGGCGGCTTCCGGTGCAGACCTGCTGGCCGGGCGATGCCGGCCCGTTGATTACCTGGGGGCTGACGGTGACGCGCGGCCCGCTCAAGGTGAGGCAGAACCTCGGGATCTATCGCCAGCAGGTGATCGCGCCCAACAAGGTCATCATGCGCTGGCTGGCGCACCGCGGCGGCGCGCTCGATTTTCGCGATCACTGCCAGAAGCATCCCGGCCAGCCGTTCCCGGTCGCCGTGGCCCTGGGCGCAGACCCGGCCACGATCCTCGGCGCGGTGACGCCGGTGCCGGACAACCTGTCCGAGTACCAGTTCGCCGGCCTGCTGCGCGGCGCGCGCACCGAACTCACGAAATGCATCGGCAGCGACCTCCAGGTGCCGGCGTCGGCGGAGATCGTGCTGGAAGGCCACCTGATGCCGGGAGAGACGGCGCCGGAGGGACCGTTCGGCGATCACACCGGCTACTACAACGAGCAGGAATCGTTTCCGGTGCTCACCGTCGAGCGCATGACCATGCGCCGCGACCCGATCGATCACAGCACCTACACCGGCAAGCCGCCGGACGAGCCGGCGGTGCTCGGCGTGGCGCTGAACGAAGTGTTCGTGCCGTTGCTGCAGCGCCAGTTCCCGGAGATCGTGGATTTCTACCTGCCGCCGGAGGGCTGCTCCTACCGGGTGGCGGTGGTCAGCATGCGCAAGCAGTACCCTGGGCATCCGAAGCGGGTGATGTTCGGCGTGTGGTCGTTCCTGCGCCAATTCATGTACACCAAGTTCATCATCGTGGTCGACGACGACATCGACGCGCGCGACTGGAAGGAAGTAATCTGGGCGATATCCACCCGCGTCGATCCGGCGCGCGACACCCTGATCGTGGAGAACACGCCGATCGACTACCTTGATTTCGCCAGCCCGGTGTCCGGCCTGGGATCGAAGCTGGCGATCGACGCGACCAACAAATGGCCGGGCGAAACCACGCGCCAGTGGGGCACGCCGATCGGCATGGACGACGCCGTCAGAACGCGCGTCGACGAAATCTGGGAGGCGCTCGGTCTGTGAACGGCATGCAGGATCTGACGCCCTGGAAGGCGCTGTCCACCGCCACCGTGAGCGACGCGCTCGACCGCCTCGGGCTCGCTGGCCAGGCCTTTGGTCTTGCCCCGCTCGATCGCTCGTTTCGCGCGGTCGGGCGCGCGTTTACCGTGCGCTATGCGCCGGCAAGCACGAAAAAGGGCACGGTCGGCGATTACATCGACGACGTGCCGCCGGGCGCGGTGGTGGTGCTGGACAACGGCGGTCGTCTCGACGCGACCGTGTGGGGCGATATTCTCACCACTATGGCATCCCGGCGCGGGATCGCCGCCACCGTGATCCACGGAGTGTGCCGCGATGTGGCGCGCAGCCTGGAACTGGGCTACCCGCTGTTCACCCGGGGCGCGTACATGCGCACCGGTAAGGACCGGGTGCAGGCGGAAGCCTTCAATCTGCCGGTCTCGCTCGGCGAGGTGCGGGTCGAGGCAGGCGACCTGCTGGTGTGCGATGCCGACGGGGTGGTGGTGGTGCCGCAGGCCAGGGAAGCCGACGTGCTGGCCCTGGCACAGTCGATCGAGCGCGCCGAGAACGCGATCCGCGCGGCGGTCGAGCGCGGCGAGCGACTCGATGCGGCTCGCCGCGGCGCCGGCTCTTTCACTTTGCAGCGTCCCGGCGACAGCGAGGGCTGAAACCCCGGCCGGGTCGCCGCGTCCAACGGCGAGAACGCTCCGGGCGCCGATCCAATGAGTAACCGACTGGCCGCGGAAACCAGCCCCTACCTGCAGCAGCACGCCCACAATCCGGTCGACTGGTATCCGTGGGGCGAGGAGGCGTTTCACGCCGCCCGCACGCAGAGCAAGCCGGTGCTGCTGTCGGTGGGCTACTCCGCCTGCCACTGGTGCCATGTGATGGCCCACGAATCCTTCGAAGATGCCGCAATCGCCGAGGTTATGAACCGGCTGTTCATCAACATCAAGGTCGATCGCGAAGAGCGGCCGGATATCGACCAGATCTACCAGACGGCCCACGCCCTGCTCACGCGGCGCAACGGCGGCTGGCCGTTGACCATGTTCCTGACGCCTGAGCAGAAACCTTTCTACGGCGGCACATACTTCCCGAAGTCGCCACGCTTCGGCCTGCCCGGATTTGCCGAGGTGCTGGAGCGCGTGGCCCAGGCCTGGCGCGAGCAGCCCGGCGAGATCGAGGCACAGAATGCGTCGCTGCTCGAGATCCTGTCCGGCATGCAAGCCGACGCGCCCGAGGTGGGCGCCGGTCCCGCCGACGCCATCGTCGCCGCGGCGATAGACGAACTTGCCGGCAGCATCGATCGCGAGGAAGGCGGTTTTGGCGCGGCGCCGAAATTTCCGCACCCGGCGGAACTCGCGTTCTGCCTGCGCTTCGGTGCGCGTTCGCCGCGGCTTGCGGCGCATGCGGCATTCACGCTGGAAAAGATGGCGCTGGGGGGTATCTTCGACCAGCTGGCCGGCGGATTCGCCCGCTACAGCGTCGACCGGCGCTGGATGATTCCGCATTTCGAGAAGATGCTCTACGACAACGGGCCCCTGCTGGCGCTGTATGCCGATGCCTGGACGATCACCCGCAGTGCCTTGTTCGCGCGCGTGGCGGAGTCGACGGCACAGTGGGTAATGCGCGAGATGCAGTCTTCCGAGGGCGGGTACTACTCGTCGATCGACGCCGATTCGGAGCATGAAGAGGGCAGGTTCTACGTCTGGAGCCGGACCGAGGTGCGCGAGCTGCTGGACGACGGCGAATATGCGGTCGCGGCTTCGCATTTCGGGCTGGATGAGCCGCCCAATTTCGAGAACGCGCACTGGCATCTGTATGTGCGCAGGCCGCTGGTGGAGGTGGCGGATGCGCTGGGGCTGCAACTCGCGGCGGCGCAGGCGCTGCTCGAGCAGGCGCGCGGGAAGCTGCTGCGCGCCCGCGGGCAGCGGGTGCGGCCGGGTTGCGACGACAAGGTGCTGGCCAGCTGGAACGCGTTGATGATTGCGGGCATGGCGCGGGCGGCGCGGGTATTCGGCCGAGACGACTGGCTGGACTCGGCGCGGCGGGCAAACGACTTCATCTTCGAGCGCATGTTCGACGGCGGGCGCATGCTGGCGACTTACCGGCAGGGCCGTGCGCATCTGAATGCCTATCTGGATGACTACGCGTTTTGCGCGCTCGCGCAGCTGGAGCTGCTGCAGGCGCGGTTTTCGACAGACGGCCTTCAGCGCCTTTCACAGACGCTGGACGCACTGCTCGAACGCTTCGAGGATCGGCGCAGAGGCGGTTTCTTTTTCGTGAGCCACGATCATGAGGCGCTCATCGTTCGGCCGAAACCCGGGTTCGACAATGCCACGCCCTCAGGCAACGGCGCCGCGGCGCTCGCGCTGGTGCGCGCCGGGCATCTGCTCGGCGAGCCGCGCTACCTGGAGGCGGCCGAACGCACCCTGCGCCTGTTTTCGCCGCAGATGGCGGCGCGACCATCGGGATTCCCGACCCTCTGCCTTGCCCTTGCGGAATGGCTTGAGCCCACCCGCGTGGTGATCCTGCGCGGCGAAGCGACATTGCTGCAGGCATGGCGGACTGACATCAATCACTGTTATTTGCCGGCCACGGTGACGGTGGCAGTAGAGAGTGATAGCAAGGGCTTGCCGACCGTGCTCGACAAGCCGCTGCCGGATTGCGGCGTCAACGCCTACGTCTGCGAGGGCGTTACTTGCCTGCCCGCGATCGGAAGCCTGGAGGATTTGCGTAGCCTGCTGGGCGTCGGCTGCGATTGAACGCAGCGGGCGGAAACGCCGGATTTTTCCGCTACAATGTTTTTGGGAAGGACCCCATTTGTGAGAAAGGCGAGGGAGCAATGAACAAGAGCATCGTGATGATCGTGACGGCCATGGCGTTTGGCCTGGCCACCTCGGCTCATGCCGCAGTCGATGAAGCCAAGGCCAAGGCTCTGGCGCAGGCCAAGAACTGTTTCTCCTGTCACGCGGTGGACAAGAAGCTGGTGGGTCCATCGTTCCAGGATATCGGTAAGAAATACGACGATGGTCAGCTCAATGCGCTTGCCCAGAAGGTGATCAAGGGCAGCAGCGGCGTGTGGGGCCCGATCCCCATGCCGCCGAACCCGGTGAGCGAGGCCGAAGCAAAAACGCTGGTCGAGTGGATCCTGTCGATGTAAGCGCAGCGGCCTTCGCCGCATGCAAAGAGCCGGCCTCGTGCCGGCTTTTTCATTTCTCCGGGGCCGGATGCAACCCAATGAATTAACGACTCAAAATTGACAATGGGAGAAGCGCTGGCCGATAATCCGGCGAGTTTTCGCGCGCCACTCATTGAGAGGAGACGACGGTATGGATCGCGGCTATAGGGATTCTGTATGGCGGCTGGGCGCCACGGCTGCCGCAATGTTGATGGCGGTACTGCTCGCTGCGTGCGGACAGCAGGAAGATCAGGCGGCCACCGGCGGCGACACCGCGTCGTCGCTGGAGCGGGTCGTGAAGATCGGTCACGCCGGGCCGCTGACCGGGCCGATCGCGCACCTGGGCAAGGACAACGAGAACGGCGTGCGGCTGGCGATCGACGAGGCCAATGCTGGCGGCACCGTGATCGGCGGCGAGAAGATCAAGTTCGAGATGATCTCCGAAGACGACGAGGGCAAGGAGTCGAAAAGCACCGTGGTCGCGCAGATCATCGTTGACGCCAAGGTGGCTGGCGTCATCGGCCACCTGAACTCCGGCACCACCATTCCTGCCTCCAAGATCTATCACGATGCCGGGCTGCCGCAGATCTCGCCGTCGGCCACCAACGTGAACTACACCAATCAGGGTTTCAAGACCGCGTTCCGCGTGATGGCGAACGACGCGCAGCAGGGCAAGGTGCTGGGCGACTACGCGGTCAAGAATCTCGGCGCCAAGACCATCGCCGTCATCGACGACCGCTCTTCCTACGGCAAGGGCCTGGCCGACGAGTTCGAGGCGGCCGCCAAGGCGGCCGGCGCCAAGATCGTGACGCGCGAATTCACCGACGTGACCAAGACCGATTTCACCGCCATCCTGACCCGCATCAAGGGCATGAACCCGAACCTGGTGTTCTACGGCGGCATGGATTCGCAGTCCGGTCCGATGATGAAGCAGATCAAGAACCTCGGGCTGAAAGCCACTTTCCTGACTGGCGATGGCGGACAGACCGCGCAGTTTCTGACGCTGGCCGGCCCAGAAGGCGAGGGCGCCTATGCATCCTCCCCGGGCGTGCCGCTGGACCAGATGCCCGGCGGGCAGGCGTTTACCGACAGGTACACGAAGACCTTCAAGCAGCCGATTCAGCTTTACGCGCCGTACGCCTACGATTCGATGAACACGATGATCGCGGCGATGAAGGCGGCGGGATCGGTCGACCCGAAAGTCTATCTGCCGCAGCTGGCGGCGATTCAGTACCAGGGCGTGACCGGCAATATCGCGTTCGACGAAAAAGGCGACATCAAGGGCGGCAGCATCAGCCTGTACAAGGTCGAAAACGGAAAGTGGAAGTACCTTGAAACGAAGGGCGGCGGCTGAGTGAGCCGGCAGTCCGCTTCTTCGGCGTAACCTGACGGCGCCTGCAGGCGCCGTTTTTTTGACAGCGGGGCACAACCGACGTGGACATCTTTCTGCAGCAGGTCCTGAACGGCCTTGTGCTGGGCAGCGTGTACGCGCTGGTCGCGCTCGGTTACACGATGGTCTACGGCATTCTCGGCCTGATCAATTTCGCCCATGGCGAAGTCGTAATGATCGGGGCGATGGTGGCGCTGACGGTGATGAATGCGCTGCTGGGGGCCGCCGTCGGTTTGCCGCCTTCGCTGGTCCTGGCCCTGGCGACCGCCACCGCCATCGCGGTGTGCATGGCGCTCGCCTTTTCGATCGAGCGTGTGGCCTACCGCCCGCTGCGGCGGGCGCCGCGCCTTGCGCCGCTGATCACCGCAATCGGCATGTCGATCCTGCTGCAGAATCTGGCGATGATGATCTGGGGCCGCCAGTACCGCACCTTTCCTTCGGTGATCCCGGTGACTCCGCACAGCATCGGCGGCGCCAGCATCACCGACGTGCAGATCGTGATCATCGTGGTGTCGGCAGCGATCATGGCCGGGCTGCTGCTGCTGGTGCAGTACACCCGTCTCGGGCGTGCCATGCGCGCGACGGCGGAGAACCCGACCGTCGCCGGCCTGATGGGCGTGAACATCAACCGCATCATTTCGGCCACGTTCGTGATCGGCGCGGCCCTGGCGGCCGTGGCCGGGGTGCTGGTGGCGGCCAACTACAGCATCGCGCACTATTCGATGGGGTTCATGCTGGGCCTGAAGGCGTTCACCGCTGCGGTGCTTGGCGGCATCGGTAATCTGGCCGGCGCGATGCTTGGCGGCTTGCTGTTGGGGCTGATCGAGAGCATCGGCGCCGGTTATATCAGCGACGTGAGCGGCGGCTTCTTCGGCAGCCACTACCAGGACGTGTTCGCCTTCCTGGTGCTGGTGCTGGTGCTGGTGTTCCGGCCCACCGGCATCATGGGCGAACGCGTGGCGGAGCGCGCGTGATCGCGCCATTCGCCGCCCGGTTCAAGCACTGGAAGCGCGACCGCCGCGCGCTGTGGGTCGGCTACGCGATGATCGCGGTCGCGCTGGCGGTGCTGCCCTTCCTGGTCGACAACACGCTCGGGCGCACCTGGGTGCGCGTCATCGACTTTGCGTTGATCTACGCGATGCTCGCGTTGGGGCTGAACATCGTGGTGGGCTTCGCCGGCCTGCTCGACCTCGGTTATATCGCCTTCTATGCGGTCGGCGCCTACACCTGGGCGCTGCTTGCCTCGCCGCAATTCGGGCTGCACCTGCCGTTCTGGCTGATCCTGCCGATCGGTTTCGTCGCGGCCGGCTTTTTCGGTGTGCTGCTCGGCGCGCCGACGCTGCGCCTGCGCGGCGACTACCTCGCCATTGTCACGCTCGGCTTCGGCGAAATCGTGCGCATATTTCTCAACAATCTTGACCATCCGGTCAACATCACCAACGGACCGATCGGGATCAACCTGATCGATCCGGTCATGATCGGCGGGGTATCGCTCACCAAGACGCACGAAATACTGGGCATCGAGTTCTCGGGCACGCACATCTACTACTACTTGCTGCTGCTGCTGGTGATGGCGACCATCTTCGTGTGCGTGCGGCTCGAGGACTCGCGGCTGGGGCGCGCCTGGATCGCCATCCGCGAGGACGAGACCGCCGCCCAGGCGATGGGCATCAACACCCGCAACGTGAAGCTGCTCGCCTTTGCCATGGGTGCCAGCTTTGGCGGCATCGCGGGCGGACTGTTCTCGAGCTTCCAGGGATTCGTCAGTCCGGAAAGCTTCATCCTGCTCGAATCGATCATGGTGCTGTGCATGGTGGTGCTGGGCGGCATGGGGCATGTCGCGGGGGTGGTGCTGGGCACCTTCCTGCTGGCAGTGCTGCCGGAGGTGCTGCGCCACGGCGCTTCGCCGGTGCAGCAGCAGCTCTTCGGCAAGGTGATTCTCGATCCGGAAAGCCTGCGCATGATGCTGTTCGGGCTGGCGCTGATCCTGGTCATGCTGTTGCGGCCATCCGGCCTGTGGCCTTCGCCAATCCGCAGGCGGGAGTTTGCCGACGCGAAGGCCGATTCGTGACCACGGTCGCGGTCGACAAGCTGCTGGAGGTACGCCATGTCGAAAAGCGCTTCGGCGGCCTGACGGCATTGTCGGACGTGTCGCTCAGCATCCATCGCGGCGAGATCTACGGCCTGATCGGTCCGAATGGCGCCGGCAAGACAACGCTGTTTAACGTGCTGACCGGCATCTACCGGCCGGACCGGGGTGCGCTCGCTTTCGCCGGGCGCAATCTGATCGGGCTCAAGCCTTTCCGCATCGTCGAGGCCGGCCTCGCCCGCACATTCCAGAATATCCGCTTGTTCGGCAACATGACCGCGCTGGAGAACGTGATGGTCGGCCGCCACGTTCGAACCCGGGCAGGCGTGATCGGTGCGGTGTTCCGCGGCCCGCGCACGTGTGAAGAGGAAGACGCGATCCACAAGCGGGCGCGCGAACTGCTGGATTATGTCGGCATCGCGCGGCACGCCAATTCGCTGTCGAAGAACCTGTCCTATGGCGATCAGCGCCGGCTGGAAATCGCCCGGGCGCTGGCGACCGAGCCGCAGCTGCTCGCGCTCGACGAGCCGGCCGCCGGGATGAACGCCACCGAGACGGCGAATCTGCGCAAGCTGCTCACCCGCATTCGGGACGATGGGGTGACCATTTTGCTGATCGAGCACGATGTGAAGCTTGTCATGGGCCTGTGCGACCGGGTGGCGGTGCTGGACTACGGCAAGCGCATCGCCGAGGGTCCGCCGCAGGAGGTGCAGAAAAATCCGGCGGTGATACAGGCCTACCTAGGAGGAGCACTGCCGTGAACCTGCTCGAGCTGAAATCGCTCAAGGTTGCCTACGGCGGCATCAACGCAGTCAAGGGCGTCGACCTTCGCGTCGGGGCCGGCGAGATGGTGGCGCTGATCGGGGCGAACGGCGCCGGCAAGACCAGCACCCTGAAAGCCATATGCGGGATGCTTCATCACGGCGGCCGCGTGCTCTATCGCGGCGAGGACGTATCGAACCAGCCCTCCCATGAGCTGGTGGCGCGCGGCCTGGCGATGGTACCGGAAGGCCGCGGCGTGTTCGGGCGCCTGACGGTGGCCGAAAACCTGGAAATGGGCGCCTATATCCGGCGCGACGCGCGCGCCATCCGCGACGACATGGACCACGTGTACAAGTTGTTTCCGCGGCTCGCGGAGCGTCGCCGCCAGACCGCCGGCACCCTCTCCGGCGGCGAGCAGCAGATGCTGGCGATCGGCCGCGCGCTGATGAGCCAGCCCAAGCTGCTGCTGCTCGATGAGCCGTCGATGGGCCTCGCGCCGATGATGGTCGAAAAGATCTTCGAGGTGGTGCGTCAGGTATCCGCCGAGGGCGTGACGGTGCTGCTGGTCGAGCAGAATGCCAAGCTCGCGCTGGAGGCGGCCAACCGGGGGTACGTGATGGAAAGCGGCGAGATCACGCTGACCGACGACGCCCGCGCGCTGCTCGACAACCCGCAGGTGCGCCAGGCCTACCTGGGCGAATAAGCGCGTTACTAGTTGTTGAGCGCCTGGATGGGGGCGGGAATGCGCCCGCCGCGCTCGACGAACGCGCGGCTCGATTGCGCATGCAATGCCATCACCGGCGCATGGCCGAGCAGGCCGCCGAAGTGCACGGTGTCGCCTACCGCCTTGCCCGGCGCCGGAATGATGCGCACCGCGGTGGTCTTGCGGTTGATCATGCCGATGGCTGCTTCGTCGGCGATGATGGCGGCCAGCGTTTCCGCCGGCGTGTCGCCCGGCACGGCGATCATGTCGAGCCCCACCGAGCACACGCAGGTCATCGCCTCGAGCTTGTCGAAGCCAAGTGCGCCGCTGGCGGCGGCTTCGATCATGCCGATGTCTTCAGACACTGGAATGAAGGCGCCGGAAAGACCGCCGACATAGCTGGAGGCCATTGCGCCGCCCTTCTTGACCGCGTCGTTCAGCAGGGCGAGCGCCGCGGTCGACCCGTGAGTGCCGACCTGCTCCAATCCCATCGCCTCGAGAATTCGGGCCACCGAATCGCCCTGCGCCGGTGTCGGCGCGAGCGACAGATCGACGATGCCGAAGGGCACGTTGAGCCGCCGCGAGGCGGCGCGACCGAACAGCTCGCCCATGCGGGTAATCTTGAACGCCGCGCGCTTGATCGCCGAGGCGAGCGCACCGAAGTCGGCCTTGCCGGCCTTTTGCACTGCAGATAGCACCGCGCCGGGGCCGGATACGCCGACATTGATCACGCAGTCGGGCTCGCCGATGCCGTGAAAGGCGCCGGCCATGAACGGGTTGTCGTCGACAGCGTTGCAGAACACCACCAGCTTGGCGCAGCCGATGCCGTCGCGGTCGGCGGTGCGCCGCGCGGTGTCGGCGATGACGTGGCCCATCTGCGCCACCGCGTCCATATTGATGCCGGCCTTGGTGCTGCCGACGTTGACCGAAGCGCATACCCGCTGGGTGCCGGCGAGCACCGCCGGTATCGACTCGATCAACATGCGGTCGCCGCGCGTCATGCCCTTCTGCACCAGGGCGGAATAGCCACCCAGAAAATTGACGCCGACTTCGTGCGCCGCCCGGTCCAGTGCCTCGGCGAACAGCGGATAGTCGTCCTGGTCTGCGCACTCCACGACCAGCGATGCGGGCGTCACCGAGATGCGCTTGTTGATGACCGGGACGCCGTATTCGGCGGCGAGTTCCTCGCCGGTGCGCACCAGACTGCCGGCGAGGCGGCAGATCTTGTCGTAGGCGTGGGACGCGCTGCGGCGGATGTCGCGATCGCCGCAATCGCGCAGGCTGATGCCCATGGTGATGGTGCGAATGTCGAGATTCTCCATCTGCACCATGCGGATGGTTTCCAGAATCTCCTGCGGCGAAAAGCGCGAGACGGTCATTGTGGCTGCCCCGTCATCTCAGATGCGATGCATGTAGTTGAACACGTCTTCGTGCTGCGCATCGATCTTCACGCCAAGCGATTCGCCCCTTGCCTGCAGGCGCTGCTTGATCTCCGCGAACGACACGCTCGCGCCGCTGATGTCGGCCATCATGATCATGACGAAGAACTCCTCCATGACCGACTGGGAGATGTCGAGGATGTTGGCGTTGGCCTCGGCGAGCACCGCGGAAACTGCGGCGATGATGCCGACACGATCGCGCCCGATGACCGATACGATGACCCGCCCCGAACTGGTAGTCATGATGGTGTCCCGAGGATTACGGTTGATTTGCCGATGCCGACCGATCGCGCGCTAGCTAGACCCAATCGCGGCCGGTCAGGAACTGGTCGTAGAGGCGCGCTTCCGGCGTGCCGGCTGCGGGCCTCCAGTCGTAGCGCCACTTGACCAGCGGCGGCAGCGACATCAGGATCGATTCGGTACGCCCGCCCGACTGCAGGCCGAATAGCGTGCCGCGATCGTAGACCAGATTGAACTCCACGTAGCGGCCGCGGCGGTAGGCCTGGAAATCGCGCTCGCGATCGCCATACGGCAGGTCGCGCCGGCGTTCCACGATCGGCCGGTATGCCTCGAGAAAACGATCGCCAACGCTGCGGGTAATGGCGAAGCAGGTGTCGAAGTCCGGTTCCGACAGATCGTCGAAGAACACCCCGCCGATACCGCGCGGCTCGCCGCGGTGCTTGAGAAAGAAGTAGCGGTCGCACCACGCCTTGAACTTCGGATGCAGGTCGCCCGGGAACTCGGCCAGCGCCCCGCGGCAGGTGGCATGGAAATGCCGGGCATCTTGCTCGAAACCGTAGTAAGGCGTGAGGTCCATGCCGCCGCCGAACCACCATACCGGTGCAGCGTCGGCCCGCGCCGCGACGAAAAATCGCACGTTCATGTGCACCGTGGGCACGTAGGGGTTGCGCGGGTGCAGCACCAGCGACACGCCCATTGCCTCGAAGCCCCGGCCGGCAAGCTCCGGCCGCGAAGCGCTTGCCGAAGGCGGCAGGCGGTCGCCGCGCACATGCGAAAAGTTGACGCCCCCGCGCTCCAGCAGCGCACCGTCCTCGATCAGGCGGCTGACGCCGCCGCCCCCCTCGGGCCGTTCCCAGGCATCGCGGCGGAAGCGGCCACCGTCGAGCGCTTCCAGCGCTGCGACGATGGAGTCCTGCAATCTGGTGAAATAACGGCTGACCCGGTCGGCGTCCATCGCCCGCTACAGGGTGCTCTTCTTGGCGCCGATCGCGCGAAAGCCGATGTCTCGACGCATCTGGCTGCCGGCGAAGCGGATCTGATCGGCAATCTCATAGGCGCGCCGCTGGGCGGTGCGCACGGTATCGCCGAGCGCGGTCACGCACAGCACCCGCCCACCACCGGTGACAACGCGTCCGTCCTGGGTACCCGTGCCAGCATGAAAGACATGAAAGTCCTCGGCGTCGCGCGGCAAGCCGGTGATCTCGTCGCCTTTGCGTGGCTGCTCGGGGTAGCCATGGGCGGCCATCACCACGCCGAGGGCGACGCGGCGATCCCATTGCGCCTCGACGCGATCGAGGGTGCCGTTCACCGCATGATCGAGCAGGGTGTGCAGGTCGCTCTTCAGCCGCATCATGATCGGCTGCGTTTCCGGATCACCCATGCGGCAGTTGAACTCCAGCACGCGGGGTTTGCCGTCGGTACCGATCATCAGGCCCGCGTACAGGAAGCCGGTAAACGGCGTGCCTTCCCGCTCCATGCCGGCGACTACCGGTTGAATGACTTCCCGCATCGCCCGCGCGTGCACCGAAGGCGTCAGCACCGGCGCCGGCGAGTAAGCGCCCATGCCGCCGGTGTTCGGCCCGCGGTCGCCGTCGAGCAGGCGCTTGTGATCCTGGCTGGAGGCGAGCGGCAGCACATGCTTGCCGTCGACCAGCACGATGAAGCTCGCTTCCTCGCCCTCCAGAAAATCCTCGATCACCACCCGCGCGCCTGCGCTGCCCATGCGGTTGTCCACCAGCATCATGTCGACCGCGGCATGGGCTTCGTCCTCGGTCGTTGCGACCACGACGCCCTTGCCGGCGGCGAGACCGTCGGCCTTCACCACGATGGGTGCCCCGCGCCGGCGAAGATACTCGTGGGCGGCGGCGGCATCGGTGAAGGTGGCGTACTCTGCCGTGGGAATGCGATGGCGGGCCATGAAGGCCTTCGCGAAATCCTTCGAGCTTTCCAGCCGGGCGGCTGCCTGGGTGGGGCCGAACACGCGCAGTCCGGCGGCCCGAAATGCATCGACGATGCCTTCCGCGAGCGGCGCCTCGGGCCCGATCACCGTCAGCGCGACAGCCTCCTTCTGCGCGAAAGCCACCAACTCCGGTATCGCCGTGATTGCGACATTGAACACGCCGTCTTCGCGTGCCGTTCCGGCGTTGCCCGGCGCAACATACACGCGCGCAACCCTCGGAGATTGCGCCAGCCTCCAGGCAAGCGCGTGTTCGCGCCCACCGCCGCCGACAACCAG
>CALJLA010000066.1 GCA_937983055.1 uncultured Pseudomonadota bacterium | reverse complement strand
GTGCTCTTCCGATCTCAGCGCGCGGCACTGGATCGACGTGTTCAGCACCTATTTCGGGCCGATCATCCGGGCGCTGGAGACGCTGGACGAGGCGCGGCGCGCCGCCTTTCTGCGCGAGCTGCAGGCGCTGCTGGCCCAGTTCAACCGTTCGGGCGACGACAGCCTGGTGGTGTCGGCCGATTACCTGGAGGTGGTGGCGGTCAAGGCCTGAATATCGTCGCCGGGCGCTCCGTGCGGCGGCACTTGCAATTCGCCGCAATGCGGGCAAACTGCGCACCCTCGTTTCGACCTGAGGTGTGCGTGTGTTGCGAACATTGTTGATCTCACTCGTGCTGGCGCTCGGCGCCGCGGCCCCGGCGGCGGCGGTGGAGGCCAGCACCATCCTGGTGGCGCAGGCGGCGCCGGGCGCTACCGCCGAGCGCAGCGCCACGCTGTCGCTGCATAACCGACGCATCTTCGAGTTCCGCGCGTCGCTGTCCGGCTACTCCCCGCGGGAGCGCGCCGAAGCGGCCGGCCACCGGCTCGACGCGGTGATCGCCCGCCACGGCCCCGGCGAGGTCACGGTGGAATCCATCGCCGAAGGCAACCGGGTGCTGGTGGACGGCGCGCGCGTGTTCGTGATCACTCCCGGCGACGTCAACGCGCTGGTCGACGAAACGCTGGAATCGATCACCCGCGAGGCGGTGAGCGCGCTCGGGATTGCGCTGGCCGAGGCCACGGAGCAGCGCGACCTGCGCACCGTGCTGATGGCGCTCGGCTACATCCTGATCGCGACCCTGGCGTACGTGATCCTGATCCGGCTGCTCAACCGCTACACCGGGAAGTTGCGCGAGGTGCTGGCCGAAAAGCTGGGCGAGAAGGTCGAAAAGCTGCGCATCGCCGGCATGCAGGTGGTGAACCCGGCGCGCTTCAGGAGCGGCGTCGAGATCGCGGTCACTGTCGGCTACTGGCTGCTCGCGCTGGTGGCGAGCTACACCTGGGTCACCTTCGCGCTGCTGCAGTTTCCCTACACCCGCGCCTGGGGCGAGTCGCTGGAAACTTTCCTGCTGGAGACGCTGGGCAACGTGGCCGGCGCCATCTTGTCGGCCATCCCGGGCCTGCTGATTGTGGTGATCGTGGTGCTGCTGGCGCGCTTCGCGGTGAAGCTGTCGCGGCTGTTCTTCGACCGGGTGGAAGGCGGCCGCGTGCGGGTGCGCTGGATCGACCGCGACACCGCCAAACCGACGCGGCGCATTGCCACCGTGGTGATCTGGCTGTTCGCGCTGGCGATGGCCTATCCCTACCTGCCCGGTGCGCAGACCGACGCCTTCAAGGGCCTGTCGGTGCTGGTGGGCCTGATGGTGTCGATCGGCGGCGCGAGCGTGGTCGGCCAGGCGGCGAGCGGGCTGATCCTGATGTACTCGCGCTCGATCCGGCCGGGCGAATATGTGCGCATCGGCCAGTCGGAAGGCACGGTGCGCGAGCTCGGCATGTTCGCCACCAAACTGATGACCGCCGGCGGCGAGGAGGTGGTGCTGCCCAACAGCTACGTGCTCGGGCAGACCACCCACAACATGTCGCGCATGGCGCGCGGCGGCATCGTGCTCGATACTTCGGTGACCATCGGCTACGACACGCCCTGGCGGCAGGTGCACGCCATGCTGGAAGAGGCGGCGCGCCGCACTGACGGTGTACTGGAAGAGCCGGCGCCGCTGGTGCTGCAGACCGCGCTGTCGGATTTCTACATCCACTACCGGCTGATTGCGCGCGTGGACGGCGAGCGTTCGCGGCCGAAGACGCTGAGCGCGCTGCTCGCCAACATCCAGGATGTGTTCAACGAGTACGGCGTGCAGATCATGTCGCCGAACTACGTGGCCGACCCCGGGCAGCCGAAACTGGTGGCAAAGGAAGACTGGTTCGCCGAGCCGGCGCGCGCGCCGCAGCCGGCGAAAGCGCCGGCCTGAGCGGCATCGCCGGCGCGGGCATCCGGCTGCCCGCGCCCCGCGTATCAGGACTGTCTGTCAAGACGGGAGAGTCCGGATGCGCGAACGATCGGCCGCATGCGCTAGCCCGGCCGCGCGGCTCGCCGCCGCGCTCGGGCTGCTGCTCGCCGGCGCCTGCGGTGCCGCGGAGGACGCATCCCGGGCGCCGGCAGGCGATGTGCCGGCGTCGTGGACGCGGGAGTTCCCGAAGGCCGACTTCAGCCGCCGAACCGTCGACCTTGGCGAGATCCGCGCCGGCGGCCCGCCGCGCGACGGAATTCCCGCGATCGACCATCCGCGGTTCGCGGCGCCGGACAGGGCGCGCGACTGGCTGCGCGACGACGAGCCGGTGATCGTGCTGCGCCTTGGCGGCGCGGTGCGTGCCTATCCGCTGCAGATTCTGATGTTTCACGAGATCGTCAACGACACGATGGCGGGCGTGCCGGTGGCGGTGACCTTCTGCCCGCTGTGCAATGCCTCGCTGGCGTTCGAGCGCACGGTTGAAGGCACGGTGCTCGATTTCGGCACCACCGGGCGGCTGCGCCACAGCGACCTGGTGATGTACGACCGCCAGACCGAGAGCTGGTGGCAGCAGTTCACGGGCAAGGGCATCGTCGGCCGGCATGCCGGCACGCAGCTGCGCGAACTGCCCTCGCAGATCACCGCGTTCGCGGATTTTGCGGCGGCCTACCCCGACGGCGAAGTGTTGTCGCGCGACACCGGCTTCGACCGGCCCTACGGGCGCAACCCATACCGCGGCTACGACCGCATCGGCGACAACCCCTTCCTGTTCGACGGCGCCGTCGATGCGCGGCTGCCGGCGATGGAGCGGGTGATCGCGGTGTCGCTGGGCGGGCGACACCGGGTGCATCCGTTCAGGCTGCTCGACCGGCAGCCGGTGATCAACGACGCGTTCGAGGGAGTGCCGTACGTGGTGTTCAGCCGCGAAGGGCTGCGCTCGGCGCTGGATGCCGCCGAGATCGCCCGCTCGCGCACCGTGCCCGCGGCCACGGCGTTCGAGCGCCGCCTGGACGGGCGCGTGCTCAGTTTTGCGCGGGCTGGCGAGCACATCGTCGACGAGCAGACCGGCTCGCGCTGGAACCTGTTCGGCGAGGCCGTCGACGGCGCACTGAAGGGGCGCGCGCTGGCGCCGGTGCCGGGCGGCGTGCACTTCGCGTTTGCCTGGCTCGCGTTCCGGCCGGACAGCGAGATCTACCGCGCGCGCTAGCGCCGCGCCGCTCAGGCGAGCGGCCGTTCCTTTTCCTTCACGGTGATGCGCCACAGGGTGCGCGCGTCGGCCGGATCGGTGAGCGTCGCGGAATGCAGCACCGCGGCGTTGTCCCAGATCACCACGTCGCCCGCGCCGTAGCGCACGCTGAAGCGGTACTTCGGCTGGGTCGAATGCGCCGCCAGCTCGCGCAGCAGCGCGAGCGCCTCGTCGTCCGGCATGCCGACGATGCCGATCGAGGTGCCCGACACCGCGTACAGCGCCTTGCGCCCGGTCAGCGGGTGACGCCGCACCAGCGGGTGGTGGAGAAAGGTGATGCCGCGCTTTGCTTTCTGGCGCTCGTCCGGCGGATAGGCGACGGTGCGCGAGGCGACGTCCATGTCGTCGCGATTGCCGTAGTGGTGCACGCCCACCAGGCCGTCGATGCGCCGCTTCATCGCATCCGGCAGGTCGTCGTAGGCGCTCATCTGGTCGGCGAACAGCGTGTCGCCGCCCGCCTTCGGCACGTCGATCGAGTACAGCGTGGTGGCCCGCGCCGGAATCTCCAGGTAGGAGTAATCGGTGTGCCAGTAGGTGCCGCCGTCGGCCAGGCCCAGCGGCCTGCCGTCTTTCACCACGTTGGACAGGATCAGGATGTCGGGGTAGTCGGGGTGGTGGAACTGGTCGAGCACATGCGGCTCGGGCGGCCCGAAGCGCGACGCCCAGGCGAGAAACTGCGGCGCAGTGAGGCGCTGGCCGCGAAACACCAGCACATGGTGCTCGAGAAACAGCGCCATCAGCCGGCGGAAAGCGTCTTCGCCCAACGGCTGCGACAGATCGGCGCCGGCGACTTCGGCGCCCATGGTGTTGCCGGTGCGGGTTGCCTCGATCATGGCGGCTGTCCCCGGAATGACTACTGCACGAACTGCGGCATCAGCCAGCGCGGCAGCGCCAGGATGGCCTCGGGAAAAAATATCACGAACAGCAGCACGCCGAGCATCGGCAGCAGCAGCACCAGGGTGTCGCGGATCGCCTGGCGGATGGGCACCCCGCCGAGCGAGGCGGCGATCAGCAGGCACAGCCCGTAGGGCGGCGTCACCAGCCCGAAGGCGATCGAGATTACGCCGATGATGGCGAAGTGCACCGGGTGCATGCCGACGCTGTCGGCGAGCGGCGCCAGGATGGTGCCGAGAATGATGATGGCGGGAATGGCATCGATGAAGCAGCCCACCACCAGGAAACAGACGGCAACGATCAGCCCGACGCTGGTCACGCCGCCGCCCCAGCCCGACACCAGGTTCACGAACAGCTGCGGCACATGGAAGTAGGCGAGCACCCAGCCGAAGGCCGACGCGGTGCCGACGCAGAACAGCGTGATCGCCGCGAAACGGCCGGATTCGTACAGCACCTTCGGTACCCGCGGCAGGTCCAGCGTGCCGTACACCAG
>CALJLA010000065.1 GCA_937983055.1 uncultured Pseudomonadota bacterium | reverse complement strand
CTGACACGCCGCGACAGGGAAGACTGCCGGGTGCGGCAGGGCGGGGCGCTGAACGCGCAGACCGGACCGGTCCTGCTGGTGTATCCCGCGGCACCGGAGGTCGACGCCATTCTGGCCCAGGTGTCGGCAGGCGACCCGGACTGCGACCTGGTGGCCGACACCGGCGTGCGTCACTCGTTGTGGCGCGTCGGGGACGGCGACCTTCTCGCGCAGCTGGTGGCCGCGTTCGACGCGATGCCGGCGCTGTACATCGCGGACGGCCATCATCGCTCGGCCGCGGCCTCGCGGGTCGCCGCGCGCCGCCGGCAGGGCGGCGCTCCGGGCAACGCGAGCCACGAGTATTTTCTCGCGGTGGCGTTTCCGCAGCATCAGATGCACATCCTCCCCTACAACCGTGTGGTGAAGGATCTGAACGGACTGTCGAAACAGGTCCTGCTGGAGAAGATCGGCGAGCGCTTCTGGGTCGAAGAAAGCGTGGCGCCGATCGCGCCGACGCAGGCGGCGAGCTTCGGCCTGTACGTCGAAGGCGAGTGGTACAAGCTCAGCATTCGCCCGGAATTCATTCCGGAGGCCGACCCGGTTCGCCGGCTGGATGTAAGCCTGCTGGCCGACAATCTGCTGGGGCCGGTGCTGGGTATCGGCGATGCGCGCCGCGACCAGCGCATCGATTTTGTCGGCGGTATCCGCGGGCTGGAAGAGCTCGAGCGGCGCGCCGACAGCGGTGACATGGGCTGCGACTTCTAGCTGTTCGCCACCAGCATGGAAGACCTGATGGCGGTGGCCGACGCGAACCAGATCATGCCGCCGAAGTCCACCTGGTTCGAGCCGAAACTCGTCGACGGGCTGGTGTCGCACGTGCTCGACTAGGCCGTCCGGCGCAGGCGTGCACGAGCGCCTGCGCGATTTGCGACTTTGTCCGGATCATGAACCTGACCCTGCAGCCTCCCGCACTCTCGCACGCCGACGTTGCGGCGTTCCGGCGCGACGGGTTCGTCATCGCCCGCGGGCTGTTTCCCCGCGCGCGCTGCGAGCGGCTGCGCGCACTTGCGCAGGCGCATCTCGATCGGCGGGTCGCGCCGGTCGAGTACGAGGCCGACGTGCGCTACCCGGGCGCGCCCGAGTCGCGCGACGCTGCCGGCGGGCGCACCGTCCGGCGTCTGCTGCAGGCCTGCGCGCGCGACGGGCTGCTGCGCGACGTTGCCCTTTCGCCGGAGATCGGCGCGCGGCTGCGCGTGCTGCTCGGCCCGCGCCCGCTGCTGGCCCAGGCGCATCACAACTGCGTGATGACCAAGCATGCGCGCTTTTCCAGCCGCACCGGCTGGCATCAGGACATACGCTACTGGGCCTTTGCACGCCCGGACCTGGTCTCGGTCTGGCTCGCGCTCGGGCCCGAACGGGTCGACAACGGCTGCCTGCAGCTGGTGCCCGGCTCGCACGCGATGGAATTCACGCGCGGGCGTTTCGACGACGCGCTGTTCTTCCGCCCGGATCTGCCCGAAAACCGCGCAGTGCTGGCAAACTGCATCCATGCGGAACTCGAGCCCGGCGACACGCTGTTCTTCCACAGCCGGCTGCTGCATGCGGCAGGCTGCAACCGTACCGCCGAAACCAAGTTCTCGGCGGTGTTCACCTATCACGCCGAGGACAACCGGCCGCTGCCTGGCACACGCTCGGCAACCCTGGAGTCGCTCGAGCTGCGCTGAACCAGGAATGGCGCGCGCGATAGCCGCGTGGCTGTGCGCCACGGCACTGGCATGGATCGCGGCGACTGCCGCCGCGCAGGATGCCGCCTATCGCGTCGATATCGAGGCGCCGGAGGCGCTGGCCGCGCTGCTGCGCGAGCATCTCGACCTGGTGCGCTGGAGCACCCGCGAGGAGGTCGGCGAGGATCAGTTGCGGCAGCTGGTAAAGACTGCGCCCGAGCAGGCCCGTGGCCTGCTGGCGACCGAGGGCTATTTTTCGCCGGAAATCGGTGCGACGCTGGAGCGCGCTGAGCAAGGCTGGGTGGCGCGTCTCAGCGTCGCGCCCGGAGAGCCGGCGACCGTGCAGGCGGTGCAGTTCACCGTGACCGGCGCGGTGGCGGACGATCCCGAAGCCGGCGCGCGCATCGACGCCGCGCGCAAGGCCTTCGGCATGCGCCAGGGCAACCGCTTTCGCCAGCAGGACTGGGATGAGGGCAAGCTGCGCGCGGTGGAAAGCCTGCAGCAGCGGCGCTACGCCGGCGCGCGGATAACCGAAAGCCGGGCGCAGATCGACCCGCAGGCGCGCGCCGCCCGGCTGACGGTGACCATCGACAGCGGGCCGCCGTTCTACTTCGGCAAACTCGAAGTCAACGGCCTGGTTCGCTACGAGCCCTCGATCGTGCAGAACCTGAGTCCGATCCGGCCCGGCGACCCGTACGACGAAGCGCTGATGCTCAGGTTTCAGCGGCGGCTGCTCGGCAGCGCGTATTTCGCCAGCGCCCTGGTGTCTGCCAGCCGCGATCCTGCCGAAGCGGCGGCGACGCCGGTCACGGTCAGCGTGGTGGAGGCGGCGGCGCGCCGCGTCGAACTCGGCGTCGGCTACAGCACTGACCGCGGTCCGCGCGCGCAGGCCGCCTACACCGATCACAACATGCTGGACCGTGCCTGGCGCCTGAACGGGCAGGTGAAGGTCGACCGCCTGAGCTCGGAAGTGCTGGGGGGGCTGACGTTTCCGCGCAACGAGCGCGGCTGGCGCTATGGTGTCGAGGGCAAGAACACCGAGCAGGACATCCAGGGCGAGCAGCGCATCGACTGGAGCGTGACGACGGCCCGTGCCTACACCGTGGAAGATTACGAGTCGCGGCAAGCGATCCAGCTGGTGAACGAAAAGCGGCTGATCGCCGACGGCCCGGAGGACAACCGCAAGGCGACATTCGTGAGCCAGGGCTGGAACTGGAACCGCGTCGACGACCTGCTGGCGCCGCGTGAGGGCTACACCGCGCGGATTCAGGTGGGCGGCGCAGGCGCCGAGTTCGGTTCGGACCGCAGTTTCGGCCGGGTGGTGGCCAAGGGCACCTATCTGCAGCCGGTCGGCGGTTTCGGCACGCTGCTGCTGAGGCTGGAAGGCGGCGTGGTGATTTCCGGCAGCCGCGACAACATCCCCTCCGTGTACCTGTTTCGAACGGGCGGCGACACCACGGTGCGCGGCTACTCGTTCGAGAGCCTCGGCGTGCAGGAAGGCGGCGCCATCGTCGGCGGCCGCTACATGGCCGCGGGCAGCATCGAATACATCCAGTGGCTTACCCGGCAGTGGGGTGCGGCGGTGTTCTATGACGCGGGTAACGCGACCGACGACCGCAAGCAGTTTCCGGTCGCCGAAGGCTACGGCGTGGGCGCACGCTGGTACAGCCCGATCGGCGCGCTCAGCCTGGACGTCGCCTACGGCGAGGAAACCGGCGAATACCGCCTGCACTTCAGCGCGGGCTTCGTGTTCCGATGAGGCTTGCGCGTTTCGCGGGCTGGTTCGCCGGCGCGTTGGTCGTGCTCGCGCTGATCGCGGCGGCATTGCTGTTCTGGGCGAGCCGCAGCGAAACCGTGCTGCGCTGGGGCGTGGACAGATTCGCCGACCGCCTGCCCTGCCGGCTCCAGATCGACGGCCTGCGCGGTGCGATCACCGAGCCCCTCGACATCGGGCGCATCGTCTGCGAGAACGACGAGTACCGCGTCGAGGCGCGCGCGGTCAGGCTGGAATGGGCACCCTGGCACCTTCGGCAACAACGGCTGCGCATCGTCCTGCTGCGGGCAGCGTTTCTGGAGTACGTCAGCAAGACCGAAGGCGGCGGCGCGCCCGACGCGCTGGCGCTGCCGCTGACGGTCGACATCGACTCGCTGGCAATCGAGCACCTGCGCGTCGCCGATTCCGAAGGCGCGCTTGAACTGCGAGCGCTGCGCGCCGCCTACCAGGGGGATGCGCGCATGCACCGCGTTACCCTGCAAGGCATCGGCGCCGACTGGGGCAGCTTGCAGGGCGATCTCACACTCGGCGCCGCGCAGCCGCTGCCGCTCGAGGCGCGCCTGCGCGCGAGCATCACGGCCGTCGACGACTGGCCGATCGAGGCCGCCATCGAAGTTTCCGGCCCGCTTGCGCGGCCGGTGGCCGTGGTGAACGGGACCGCGCGGGACATGCCGTTCAGCGCGCAGCTCGAACTGACCCCGTTCGCCGA
This sequence comes from uncultured Pseudomonadota bacterium, assembly GCA_937983055.1. GTDB lineage: Bacteria > Pseudomonadota > Gammaproteobacteria > Burkholderiales > Eutrophovitaceae > CALJLA01. Next base: position 3,516 of record CALJLA010000065.1, on the reverse strand, counting down.
TGCGCCGGTCGAAGCGCTTCAGGCGCGCACCGACGCCCTCGACCTCGCGGCGCTGGATGCCCGGCTGCCGCAGACCGCGCTCACCGTGGATCTGAGCGCGCGCACGCCCGATCTTGCCGCGTTTGCCGGCACGCTGTCGGTGACCAATCCGCAGCCGGGACCGATCGACCGGAATGCGCTGCCGCTTGCGGCGCTGCAGGCCCGGTTCAGCGCCGGCGCGGGCGCGCTCGAGCTGACCGACGCGATGTTCGACCTCGGCCACGGCGGGCGCGCCGCTGGCAGCGCGCGCTATCGCGACGAACGGCTGACGCTCGACCTTGACGTGCGTGCGCTGGACCTGCGGCGCCTCCACGGCAGCCTGCGCGAGACCCGGCTGACCGGACGCCTCGCGATCGATGGCGACGAGACGCGCCAGCGCGTGGTCGCCGACCTGAAAGAAGCCGACATCGCCTTCGAGGGCGCCGCCGAGATCGCCGGCGGGCGGGTGCGTATCGACCGCCTGCAGGCCCGCACCGGCGGCGCCACGGTGCGCGCCACCGGCACGGTGCGGCTCGACGATGCCGTCGGCTTCTCGCTGGACGGGGAACTGCGGCGCTTCGATCCGTCCCGCTTCGGCGATTTTCCGAAGGCCGACATCAACGGCCGCGTGCGCGCTGCCGGGCATCTGCGGCCGACCTGGCAGGCGCGCATCGACTACCGGCTGGCGCGCAGCCGCTATCTCGGCCATGCCTTCGGCGGCGACGGCGTGCTCACGCTGACGCCCGAGCGGCTGAGCGACGCCGATCTGCGCCTTCGGCTGGGCCGCAACACGCTCGTGCTGAACGGCAGCTTCGGCGCGGCGGGCGACACCATGCGTTTCGAACTGGAGGCCCCGGCGCTCGGGGTGCTGGACCTTGGCATAGGCGGCAGCCTTTCGGCGACGGGCACGCTGTCGGGCACCCGCGCGCGCCCGGCGGTGGACGCGCGGTTCAGTGGCGAGCGCATCGCCTGGGAAAGCATCCGGATCGCGGGCTGGACGGGGGAGTTGCGGCTCGAGCGCGGCGAGAACCCAACGCTCGCTGCGCGCAGCCGGCTGGAGAAACTCGAGCGCGGCGATCTCGCCCTCGAGCACGTGGACCTGACGGCCGGAGGCGTGCTGGCCGCGCACCGGATCGAGGTGCAGGCACGCGGCGGCGTAATCGACGCAAGCGCGCGGCTCGAGGGCGGCTTCGACCGCGACAGCGCCACCTGGCGAGGCAGCCTGGCGCACTTCGAGAATGCCGGCGACTACGCCTTTGAGATGCTGCAGCCGGCCGCGCTCGAGCTGGCGGAAGGTCGCGCGGCGCTCGGCGCGACAAGGGTGAATTTTTCCAATACCGAAGTCGTCATCGGCGAGACGCGCTATGCGGCTGGCGCGCTGTCCTCGAGCGGGGCGGTGGCGGGGGTTCGACTGTCGCGCCTTATCGCGTTGATGGAAGCGCCGCCGGCGCTGCAATCCAGCGTGGTGCTGGGGGCGCGCTGGTCGCTGCGCGCCGACGAAACGCTGGAAGGCGAGCTCGAGATCGCGCGCGAGGACGGCGACATCGTGATTCCGGGCGAGACGCCGATCGCGCTCGGGCTGACCCAGGCCCGGCTTGCGGTGAGCGCGCGCGCCAATGCAATCGATGCGCGCCTTGCGCTCGCCGGCGCACGGCTCAACGCCCAGGGGCGCGCACAGACAAGGGTCGAGCTGCGCAACGGCGGTTGGGGCGTGGCCGGCACCGCGCCGCTACGGGTGGAGCTGGACGCGCAGTGGAAGTCGATCCGCTCGCTGGTCGCGCTGCTGGCGGGCGATGCGCTGACCGGCGACGGCTCGCTGTCTCTGCGCGTTCGCGGAGACGGCACCGTTGCCGAGCCTCGTCTGGAAGGCACGCTCGCCGGCGACAATCTAGCCTTCGAGCAGGTGGCGAGCGGTGTTTTCCTGCGCGAGGGACAACTGCGCGCACGCTTCGGCCCCGATGGTCTGACGGTGAGCGATTTTCGCATCCGCGGCGGGGAAGGCAGCTTCGCCGCGACCGGCCGGCTGACCGGCCGGGAAAGCGGGCTGCAAACCGATCTGGAATGGTCCGCACAGCAGCTCACCGTGGTGCAGCACCCGGATCTGCGGCTCACCGTCTCCGGCGCGGGCATCCTGCGTGCCGACGAGCGGCGCATCGCGCTGGCCGGCCAGCTCACCGCGGACCGCGGCCGGGTGGAGCTGCGCGGCCAGCAGGCCCCGTCGCTGGGCTCGGACGTGGTGGTCGTGGGGCGCGAGCAGCGCGTGTCGATGGCCGAGCGCGCACTGAACGCAAGGCTCGACCTGAAACTCGACCTCGGACCCGATTTCCGCATTAGCGGCCGCGGGATCGATGCGCGGCTGACAGGTCAGCTGACGCTCTCGAGCCCCGGCGAGGCGCCGCTCGAGGCGATTGGCGAGATCCGGGTGGCCGAGGGCAGCTATTCCGCCTATGGACAGCGATTGAACATCGACCGGGGCGAGTTCTACTTCAGGGGGCCGGTCGACAACCCCGGGCTGTTGATCCGCGCGTTGCGCAAGAATCAGCCGGTCGAGGCCGGGGTCGAGGTGTCCGGCACGGCGCGCAATCCGCAGGTGCAGCTGGTATCCAATCCGGACGTGCCCGACGCGGAAAAGCTCTCCTGGCTGGTGCTCGGCCGCCCGGTGGAGTCGGGCAGCCGGCAGGATGCGCAGGCGCTGCAGTCGGCGGCAGTGGCGCTGGCGGCAGGCCTGGGCACCAGTCCGTTGCAGCGGCAGCTGGCGGGCGCGGTCGGGCTCGACGAGCTGCGGGTCGGCGTCGGCAGCGAGCCCGAGCAGGGTGGCGTGGTCGCGCTGGGCAAGCGCGTGTCCGACAAGATCTATGTCTCGACGGAGTACAGCCTCAGCACCGCCACCAACACCCTGCGCGTGAGCTACCAGCTGGCCCGTCGCTGGTCGCTGCGCACCGAAAGCGGCAAGAGCGACGCGGTGGACCTTTTCTACACCATCTCCTTCGACTAACCTCGACCGCATCCCCTGTTGGAGGCGTTGCCGATGGATATTCGAGTCGGCACCAGCGGCTGGAGCTACGATGCATGGAAGCACGGCTTCTACGAAGGCGTGCCGCGGCGTCGGTGGCTTGCGCACTATGCGGCGCACTTCGATGCGGTGGAGGTAAACGCCACGTTCTACGGCGCGCTCGCGCCTGCCACATTGCGCGCCTGGCGCGCCGCCACGCCCCCTGGCTTCGTGTTCTGCATCAAGGCGAGCCGCTTTCTGACACACATCCGGCGGCTTGACTTCGATCGCGCCTCGCTCGACCGGCTGCGCCGGCAGGGCGATGCGCTTGCCGGCAAGCTGGGCGTGGTGCTGTGGCAGCTGCCGCAGGATCTCAAGCGCGACGACGCGCTGCTCGACCGTTTTCTCGGCCGGCTGCGGCACTGGAAGTCGGCACGACATGCCGTCGAGTTCCGCAGCCGCGACTGGTTCTGCGAGCCGGTCGCCGGCCGGCTGGACGCCGCGGG
>CALJLA010000064.1 GCA_937983055.1 uncultured Pseudomonadota bacterium | reverse complement strand
GACTCAACACGCGCCAGCAGGAGATCAAGAACAACGAACCCTCGCAGGCTCAGCCGCGCCAGCAGCAGCTTTCACAGACGTTCCAGCGCGAAGAACAACTCGTCGATCAGCTCGAACTCGGTCGCCACCAGCAGCGGCGCTGCGGCGTGCAACGGCGTTGCCGGCAGGGCGGCAGCGAGCAGTGCGATGGCGAGCAGGCGGGTCATGCGTCGGGCGTTTCGCGTTGCGCTGCGTTCAGCGTAGACGCCGCCCGTTCGACGGGCAAGGCTCGAAGCGCGCGCGTGCACGCATGGTGCACTGCACCGGTAGCCGGGTTGCAGCCGGCCGCGCGCCGGGCGCAGAATCCAGTTCTTAAAAAAATCCGCCGGGCGGTGAAGCTGCCACGGCTGCAACCCAGTTTCCGGATTTGAGAATGCGTGCAAGCGCAGTGCTTCGCGCTTTTTCGAAGCCGTGCCGCGACTTCGCGGCGCGGAGCGCGCCCCCGTGAGGGACGGGCGGACGCACAGCAGGGCCGCAACCAGGCCCGAGACCAAGACCTGAGGAGGAAAAAGCAATGCCACGCGTACAAGAACACGAATTCATCGATCTGTCGAAGCCGGTCGAGTCGCGGGTCGACGAGCCCACCCGGCGCAGTTTCCTGGCGAAGTGCGCCGGCGTCGCGGCGATCACCTCGATGGCGCCGCAGGCCTTCGCGCGCAACTTCATCGACAAGTACGACGCCGACGGCCCGATCGCGCGATATCCCAACCCCGACGTGATCGTGCTGGACAAGCGCTTCAAGTACAAGCTCGGCAACACTCCGATCCTGCGCCTGTACCGCGGCACCATGTGGGCCGAGGGCTGCGCCTGGAGCGGCGTGGGCCGCTACCTGGTGTGGAGCGACATTCCCGCCAACGAGCAGCTGCGCTGGTGCGAGGAAGACGGCCACGTCGGCCGCCGCTTCCACTATCCGTCCGGCAATTCCAACGGCAACACCTTCGACTACCAGGGCCGGCAGATCTCCTTCGAGCACGGCACCCGCCGGGTGGGCCGCTACGAGCTGAACGGCGACTACACCGTGCTGGCCGACACCGCCGACAACGGCAAGGGCTTCAACGCGCCGAACGACGGCGCCGCGCATCCCGACGGCTGGCTGTTCTTCACCGACCCCGGCTACGGCGGCCTGATGAACTACGAGGGCGAGCGCCTGAATACCGGCAGCCCGCAGCCGATCCAGAAGGAAGCCATCTACCGCATCGACGCGCCCGGCAAGGTCGCCAAGGTCGCCGACGAGCCGTTCAAGCCGAACGGCCTGTGCTTCTCGCCGGACTACAAGAAGTGCTACGTGGCCGACACCGGGCTTTCGCACTACCCGAGCGCGAAGAGCGTGATCTGGGTGTACGACGTCGACACCAGCAAGCGCCTGCGCAACGGCAAGGTGTTCGCCAGCATGGAAATGGACGGCAAGATCGGCTTCGCCGACGGCATCCGCTGCGACGAGGACGGCAACGTCTGGGCCGGCATGGGCTGGGTGGGCGACGGCTACGACGGCGTGCACATCTTCGCGCCCGACGGCACCCGCATCGGCCAGATCCGCATGCCCGAGATCGTCGGCAACGTGTGCTTCGGCGGCACCAAGCGCAACCGCCTGTTCATGGCCAGTTCGACCTCGCTGTACGCGGTGTACGTCGAAACCCGCGGCGGCACGCTGACCTGAGCATCGGCGGCTAGTCAAAGCGAAAAGCCCGGGCCGCAATGGTCCGGGCTTTTTTCTTGTCCGCGCTTTCGCGTTGCTGGACACTATTGCTGCGAAGTAATGCGAGGATTGGGATTCTCTCGACGGTGGAAGTCCTTGCCGTGCCCGCAAAGGCCAGAGATTGAATGTGGACCCGATGAGCGAGAGCGCAAGGTACGCGAAGATCGTGGAATGGTCGGACGAGGATGGGTGCTACATCGGCAGCGCTCCGGGACTGGTGCACGGTGGCTGCCACGGCCTTGACGAGAAAGCCGTATTCGCTGAGCTATGCCAAATCGTGGAGGAGGCAATCGCCCTTTGCCACGAGAACGGAAAACCGCTGCCGCCGGCAACTTCCGGTCGCGACTTCGCGAACAAGATGCAAGACCTTGCATGACGTGACTGGATGACGAGCGTATTGCGCACTTCGGAAAGACTGGATAGGCGGTTTGGCGTCGTCCGAGCGACCTAAAGGCGCTGGCGCCTGACCGTACTTCCTCCCGATTGATTCCAAGGAGGAACCCATGACCAAGATCGTCTGGACTGTGCTCCTGGTACTGGCGGCGTCGCTGCCTTCGACTGCGCTGTCGCAGCAATACTTCGGCAGATTCCTGGACAGCCTGCGCGGCGAGTTCAATATCGACGCGCGGCCCCGGCCGACTTTCAGGCTGGAAGCCGACTTCCGCTTCGAGGACCCCGACGGGCTGCGGTGGCTGACGCCCGCCGGCACCGAGGTCGACGGCGCGTCGATTCCGCAGTTTTTCTGGACTTTCATCGGCGGGCCGTTCGAAGGCAGGTACATCAACGCCTCGGTGATTCACGATCACTACTGCCGCACGCGCGAGCGCGACGCGCGCGACACCCACCGCAACTTTTACTTCGGCATGCGCGCCTCCGGCGTCGAACGCTGGAAGGCGGAGTTCCTGTACTGGGCGGTGTCCACCTTCGGCCCCAACTGGAAGCTGCAGCCGCGGGTGTCGTTCTCGCACACCTGCGTCGAGACGCCCGGCGGCGGCGCCTCGTGTACCACCACGCCCACGGTGGCGATGGCGCTGGTGGATTCGCCGACGGTCGACCTTTCCGATCCCGATGTGCTGGCGTTCGCGCTGAGCAAGGCCACCGCGGTGGCCAAGACCCTGCGCACGACCGGGGGTCGGATTCTCGATGTGTCCTCCGAAGGCCCGGTCCTCGCGAGCGCGGAAAACATCCAGGCCAGCAGCGACGCCTACCGGACGGTGTTCGCCAGCAAGGATTTCTACGCCTCCACCGCGAAGCTCGGCCTGATGGCGAACGTGCAGCCCGGCATCAACCTGGCCGCCGTCCAGCCCTGGCCGGGCAACGAGATCCCGCAGTTTGCCGAAGCGGGCGTTCTCACCCCGGCAACCCTCCACGCCCTGCACACCGAACAGCCCTTCACCGTGGACGAGCGCAGCAAAGGCCTGGTGCGCGACCGGGTCGACATCGACGCGGCGGGTGGGGTGCTGATATTCGAGGTGCCGGAGTAGCGAGCGCAGTTGGACGGCAAGCCAACGTCAGGCCCCTATTTGCGCCGGCGGGTTGCATGACCCTATTGTCATGTTTGTTCGCCGGGGCTAATGTTTGTACATATAGACACTCGTATGAATTAGTAGCGACCTGTCACTAAATGTAGTGACTTTCTAATGCCGTATAAATCTAGTTAGGCCGCTATATGGACCCGAAGAAGCTTTCGCATTTTGTCGCGCGGTATAGAGCGATGGACGGAGACGAACTCGTCGAACTCCATGGCAAGCGAGAGAATCTTGCTGCCGAGGCGGTCGCTGCGCTGGATACTGTCTTCGCTGAAAAGGGAATCAATCAAGACATACTCGCCCGGTATGCGACGGCCGCACCGGTGAAAGAGTATGCCGCCGAGGAGAACCTTGCACGCGAGTTATACAAAAGCAAGCTCGCAATGACCAGCAAACTGGTGTTCATGATGGCGGCGTGGTCGCCGGTCCAGTATGCGCTGAATCAAGCAGGGGTTCTCCTTGGGGCCTTGTGGGCAGGGTTATCCGCAGTGCTACTTGGTTACGCGGGGTACAGGTTCGGCAATATGGTCACACGATCAATCTGTGCGAATGCTGAAACAACCTATGCTCAAAAGAAGCGTAGTCTATGGGTGCTGTTACTTGTTGCAGTGATTGTCTACTTCCTGCTGTTCATAATAGTTGGGGCTTTGGTCTCCTCACGGAGGGCGTAGCCTATGCGAGCCAAGCGGCCTAACCACGGGTTGCAGTCGACAGTCACCGGCGGGCTCTGCCCGCCGGCTCCTGCGGCTGAGCCCGATCGTTAGGGCTCACCAAAAGTGGCAGCCGACGCCGACATCGCGAAGTTCGTTGAAGCTATCGGCGCAACCGAACCTCAGCTGGGAGATGAGCTCTACGCTGGGTTCCGAAAGATGTTCAAACGCTCCAACTACTTCCTTTTTGAGGGCCGCTTTCTAATCATCAAGATCAGCCGCTCCAAGAAGCCATTTTGGGGTGTTGGAAAAGAGGTCATTGACTTCCTCAATGCGTTGGACAACTACTACCTGGTCCTGCTGGTACCCGGGAGTGAAGGCTGGGTCTTCTCGAAAGGCGAGGTCAACGTCAATATCAAAAATAATAAATGGAGCCTCGGCGAGGACGGTGACTATAAGATCAATCCTCCGCTACCCGACGCCAACACATTCGCGGGCCCGAAAACGTTTCGCAAGAGGATTGGAGCAGGTGAGCCCTAACAGCACGCCGCACCGGACGCGCGCGCGGGCGTCGCAGCTATTGAGCCGCCGTGCCGCGCGCGCCGGTTAGCGTGGACGTTAGCCGCCACACACGATCATGTCAGCCTATCTCCTCACCTGGAACCCGAAGAACTGGCATTGGGCGGGCCTCGCTGACATTGCCGAGAGCGTTGAAAATGGCACGCCTGTCGAGCAACGCTGGAGTTGCGGGAACTCTCGCAGCATCCCTGTCGGATCCCGAGTCTTCTTGCTGCGCCAAGGCGTCGAGCCCAAAGGCATCATTGCCTCTGGTTGGGTTACTAAAGCACCCTTTGCGGCGCCTCACTGGAACAGCGACCGCGCGGCAACAGGCGAGCAAGCCCACTTCATTGTGTTTGTCGCTGACGCACTACTTGATCCCAGTGTGAGTGTGCCTTTAGACCTACGCGTCAACGCAACCGGACCGCTATCCAAAGTTCAGTTGGATGCCCCTGCATCGGGAAACTTTATACCAGACGAGGTTGCGCTCGCACTCTCGGAGGCGTGGTCAAAGCACCTCGGAGTCGATGGCCAGCCACTTGGCAAAGGAGATCCGGAACTGGGCGCAATGGAAGGCGAACAGCGACGCGGGTTTGTCAGCCATCGTGCTCGCGAGCGCGCCCTTCGAGATGCGAAACTTGCGGAAGCGCGCAGTCGAAGCCGCGATGGGCGTATTCGCTGTGAGGTGCCCGGCTGCAACTTTGATTTTGAAGCAACCTATGGAATTGCTGGCGCCGGTTATGCTCAAGTGCATCACTTACGCCCACTTGCAGAAGCAAACACGCCTGTGTTGACGAAGCTTAAGGACCTCGCCGTTTTGTGTGCCAACTGTCATGCCATAGTTCACAGAGGTGGCGGTTGTCGTGCAATCGAAACCCTTATTTCGCCGGTCACGAAGTGACGGCTGTTACGTACACTCGATTGGAGAGCATAAAGGAGGAAGTGGGCTTGACACAATTTCCCTGCCCGGGCCGAACGATGACGGACAAGAGAATCGAGTCTGACCCGAAGTGTCACCTTGATGCTTATGCCGCTTAGATGAGTGCTCTTGTTTATACCCTCGAAAAGAGATTTGATGGTCCCTGGCTGCTCAGCCGGGACGCACTACTCGATCTCGACAGGGCGATGGATGGCATTTATGAACGGTTCGAAATTGACACAGCTCAACTAATTGAGGAGGAGATCGAGCAGTCGATCAAGGGCAATACTTCGGACGGTCTGGACGAGAAGCGCATGTGGTGGCGAGAGCAGATAACGCCGAGGATGAAACTTCGCCGAAGCGCCAAGCTCATGCTATCTCACTCGAAGTATATTCAGGATGAGACACTCGAGGACCTCTTAGCGAATCCAGAATTGCACGATGAGGCTCCAATTGGTATCGAAGTCGAAGTTTACGGCCCTAAACGCAATGCTCGCCTACAGTTACGTGCGGGACTATTCGAGAATGCTGCTTTGCGCATAGCAGCCTCTCCAGAAACCGCAAAGAGCGCACGTGAGGCATTTTCGGCACTTCAACATTGGGCCATGGCGAACCAGGCCCCAACCTGGCAAAGAGTTTGGAGAAGAATTACAGGGTTTCACTGGTTCGTTTGGCTAGTTCTAGTTGTATTGCTTTCTCAAGCAGTGCCAACGCAATCAGAGGTGGTCGAGGAGCAACTGAGAGTAGCCGCCAGAGAAATGCTAATGGAGGGTATCTCCGATGAGGAGGTTGCGAGCGCACTAGAACTCTTGGTGCGCTTTCACGCCAAAGAGGCCCCTCAGGAACTGCGGGTCGAAATGCCTAGCTGGTTTGCGATCATAGTGTTTGGCGGGCTTTTCGTTTGTGCGATGCTTTCAATTTGCCCTAACTTGGTGCTGGGCATTGGGCGAAGTAAATCTCGACTCGGTTACTGGAGAACGTGGCTGAAGTTTGTCGGAGTCACTGTCCCGAGTGTTGTATTTCTAAGCTTCGTGTGGCCACACATTGTGGAGTGGCTGAAGCGCGTCTTTTGAGCCTTCGGCGGGTCGCCCATTAGCCGCCCCGTGTAAAGAGTGCGAGTGAAGCCCCTGCGACGTCCTGAGATGGGATATCGCAAGGAGAATGTAACCGGGTCAGGCCTGCATAATTGTATAAAGACGTTTCTTGAGACCAGTATGGCGCTTGGTCATACGTAGGCCCCGCATTAACGGGCTTCGCCTTCCTGATCGTTACTTCTTTGCGAGCCATACCCCGTCCAGCCGTCGTCCGAGATTTTGGGGCGCAGATTCTGTTGCCCCCTGTCCCCACAACTTGCCGCAACTGATGCACCGGTGCTCGGGCCGGTGGCAATGCCGCCGGCAATCTCGGTCTTCTGCAACAGGGTCGGCTACGCTCTCTTTAACGAACGGCATTATTAGTTTTATGGAGACATGAAATGGATCTGGAACTGAAAGGCAAATCGGTGTTGATCACCGGCAGCTCAAAGGGCATCGGCCTTGCCTGCGCGCATGCCTTCGCCGCCGAAGGCGCCAACGTCCGGCTGGCCGCGCGTTCCAAAGACCTGCTGGCCAGGGCTGCGGCGGAGATCGCGAAGAAGTACGGCGTCAGGGTCGATACCCACGAAGTCGATCTGCGGGCAAAGAACGCCGCGGACCGGCTCGCCGCGGACGCCGGTGCGATCGACATCCTGGTCAACAATGCCGGCGACATTCCCGGCGGCAGCCTGGTCGACCTGGACGAGGAAAAATGGCGCCACGCCTGGGACCTGAAGGTGTTCGGCTACATCAACCTGACGCGCGCCGTGCTCGGCGCAATGCAGAAACGCGGCCGCGGCGTGATCGTCAACGTGATCGGCATGGCGGGCGAGACGCATCCGGCCGAATACATCTGCGGCACCGCCGGCAACGCGGCGCTCGGCGCATTCACCAAGGGCGTCGGCAAGGGTTCGATCGCGCACGGTGTGCGCGTGCTCGGCCTGCACCCGGGCGCGACGATGACCGATCGCATCATCAGCCTGAACAAGAATTTCGCCAAGCAGAAGTTCGGCGACGAGTCGCGCTGGCAGGAACTGCTCGAAGGCGTGCGCATGCATCAACCCGAACAGGTCGCCGACACCGTCGCCTATCTCGCGTCGGCGCGTGCCAGCCACCTCACCGGCATCATGCTGAACCTGACGCCGGTGTAACCGAGGCAGCGCAGGCGAAACGCATCGCCCGGTGCGTATTCGACAGTGCCGGTTACGAGTTCGGCGACGCGCGCCCGCGATCCGTTCAGGCCGCCGCTGGCCGCTGCCCGCGCATCAGCGCGCGGTCCACGCCAGATCGGGATGACGGGTGTGCCAGTCGGTCGCCTGCTCGTAGGCATAGGCCACGCGCAGCGCCATGTCCTCGGCGAACGGCTTGGCGTAGACCATCAGCCCGATCGGCAAGCCTTTCGACGTGAACCCGCAGGGCAGCGACACGCCGCACAGGTCGAGGATGTTCCCAATGCCGGTGTTGCGGTGGACCCGCATGTTGTAGTCGAGGTAGGCATCGTTGTCGGCGTCGATCACCGCCAGGGGGCGCGCCGGCGCCATCGTGGTCGGCACGAGCAGTGCGTCGACGTCGCGCAGCGTCCAGCGCAGGTCTTCGCGCAGCTGCGCATAGCGGCGCAGCAGCGCATGGTAGTCGGGCGCGGACAGCGTGCGGCCGGTGAGCATGCGCGGCCCGATCACCGGGTCGAGTGCGTCGAGATGCCTGTCCAGGAACTCGCGGTTCACCGCGCAGCCCTCGGCGGGAATCAGCAGGGGCCGGTTTTTCTCGGCCCATGCCGCGGCGACCTCGGGCACCGCGATGCCGGTAACCTGCGCGCCGAGCGACTGCAGAACCCTGCCGGCCTCGCGCACTGCCCTTTCCACCTCCGGATCGACGTCGTCGAAGAAGGTCGTTTCGCAGAACGCGAGGCGCAGCCCCTTCACGCCATCCTTCAGCCCGCGCGTCGCGTCGTGCACGGCGACGCCGGTGGTGGAGTCGTCGCGCGGGTCCGGCCCCTGCATCGCCTGGTAGACGAGCGCCGCGTCTTCGACCGAGCGCACGATCGGGCCGACGCTGTCGAGCGTCCAGCACAGCGGGTAGACACCGGCGCGGCTGACGCGGCCGACGGTGGTTTTCAAACCCACGATGCCGCACAGCGCCGCCGGCACGCGCACCGAGCCGCCGGTGTCGCTGCCCAGCCCCATCGGCGCAAGGCCCGCGGCCACCGCCACCGCGCTGCCGCTCGAAGACCCGCCGGGCGCGTGCGGAATCGGATGCCACGGGTTGTGCGGCGTGCCCTGGTCGTGGTTGATGCCCGCGGCGCCATAGGCGAACTGCACGGTGTAGGTCTTGCCCAGCAGCACCATGCCCGCGGCGGTGAGTTGGCGCACGACGGTGCAGTCTTCCTTCGCCACGTTGTCCGCCAGCAGCCGCGTGCCGGCGGTGGTGGGCACGCCCTTCACGTCGAACAGATCCTTCGCCGCGTAGGGAATGCCGCACAGCGGCCCGAGGTCCGCGCCGCTCTTGAGCAAGTTCTCGGCCGCCCGCGCCTGCGCCAGCGCGCGCTCCGGCAGCACGCGGATGTACGCATGCAGCCGCTCGTCGTACGCGCCGATGCGCTCCAGCAGTGACTCCGCAAGCGCCACCGGACTGAGTTCCCCGGCCCGCAGGCGGGCGGACAGGCGGGTGATCGACTCGAACGCGAGCGCGGCATCTGGCATGCTTCATCCTCCCGGGCAAGGCCGCAAGCGTAGCCGATTACCGCGCGCCGTTCAGCATTGCCGGTTACGCCGCGCGCAGGAAGAGGGTTGCCTGCCTTGCGAGGAGATTAGGAACGCGCTCGGAATCGAATCGACGCGGATGGAAGGAGAACCGATCCGGCGCCAGACTATGGGAGCAGATTTGTTTTCTTTGCTCCCTGCTTGCAACCGGTCAGGTTGATGCGGTGCCCTTGCTCAACCCGACCGATTGCTGACTGCGACTGACCGCAGTCTGTTTCAGAGCCCGGTTCCGGCGAGCCAGCCGCCGATCTTGCCTTCGTAGCGCTCGCGCAGCACGATGACCGGGCCGACGCAGCCGTTCGGCAGGGAAATGTTGGCTTCGACCTGGGCGTCGCCCTTCTGGCTGAGCGGAACCGGATCGGTCTGGGCGGCAACGGCCGCGCCGCCCGGGCCGTGGCAGATGACGGCGGCCGCGACGGCGTCGACGCCGTCCGGGGTGCCGTTGTACTCGCCGACCGTGACGTCGTTGAGTACCAGTCCATTGACCACGACCTTCAGCTTGCCGTTATTGCTCAGCGAAGCCTTGCCGGACTTCAGCTTCCAGATCTTTCCGCACGATCCGACGTTGCCGATAGCGGTCTTGTTGGCAAGACAGGGTGCGAGGTCGGCCTTGATGTCGGCCGCCGCGGCGGCCGAGATCAGGCTGAACCCTGCAAGCAGCGAGGCGGTCTTGATTGCGACTGAGATAAAGCGAGACATTGGTTTTTTCCTCCGTGTTGTCGCCCGAAAGAGAAAGTTTCTGGGCAACCCGACCGTACATCGGAGGTCGGTGTGCCGCGTCATCCAAATGGAGTACGCCGGGTCCGCAACTGCACACGGCCTGTGCGGGGAGCGGGTCGGAAGGGGTGATTTGTAAGCTCGCTGTAAGTCCGTGCACCGTAATGTCGACGACATCCGATGGGGGTGCGTCGATATGCAGATCTCGCTGGCCAGATTTCCCCAGACAATCGCCCTTATCCATGAGGCCGGCGTTGCGCCGGAGCGATGGCGCGAGGCGCTGACGGCGCTGACGGCGTTGATGGACCTGGTGGAAGCCTCGCGTGCGTCGCCGAGGGCCCGGGACGCGGCAGGCGACGGAGTCGGCCCGTCGCGAGCCGGCCAGGTGCCGGCTGCCGAGCGGCGCCACGCCGGGCACTGCTCCCCGGTCGATGCCACGCAGCGTGTCTCGCCCGGCACGGAACCGTTGCCCCCCGGGCCTGCGCTCGAACGTTCTCCGGAAGGTGCGCGGGCGCTGCATGCGTGCTTTGACTTCGCCGGGCAGGACGCCGGCGCCGGCGAGGCGCTGGGAACCGGCACCGTGGCGGCGGAGGGCGATCAGCCTGTCGATGCGATCGACCGCGGGGTGGACGCGTCGGGCTGTCCGGCGGAACACAAGGCGCTCGTCGGATTGATCGCGCAGCACATAAGCCTTGCCATGCGGGTGCAGGCCAAGCTCGGCGAAGCCTTGCAGGCAAGGTCTGATCTCGAGGCTGTGTTCTCGCACCTCGCCGCCGCCCTGTTCATCGTCGATGCGCAGCGACAGATCGTTCATCTGAACGCCGCCGCCGAAGCGCTGGTCGCGCGCACGCGGCAGTGGGCGATTCACGGTGGCAGGCTGAAATTCAACGACGCGAGAACCGATGCCGCCGTTGCCAGAGCGGTAAGGGCGGCCGCCTGCCCGCTCGGCCTTCCGGCCGCAATCCCGCTCGATCTCGACGATACGCGAACCGAAATGCTGAGTGCGCCGCTGCAGCCGGCGCAGGAGGTGGCTTCGCCCTCGCAGCGACCGTTGGCGCTGATGGCCGTTTCCATTGACCCGGACGAGAAATATCTCGCTTGGCGGCTGCAGCAACTCTACGGCCTGACCGCCGCCGAAAGCCGCGTTGCCACTGCCCTCGCAATGAGCAAGACCATCGAGGACATCGCGGCCGACTACGCCGTGACCGAAGCGACCGTGCGGACCCAGTTGAGGAGCATCTTCAGCAAGACCGACACCGGCCGGCAGGCCGAGCTGGTGCGCGTGGTGTTGACGGGCAGCAGGTTCAAGTAGGCAGCGCCGTGCGCGAATTCCCGGCACGTGCGGGGCCGCCTGCTGCCGCGGCGCGGATGGATCCTTGCGTGCTATGGTTGGAACGGGCAAGGCTTCTCTCACCGGTCGCCTTGCACCGATTGCCGGTTGCAGTGGCGTTCGCCACGCAAGAGAATCCCTGCCTGCGCGGCCGAGAGAAGACGAAACCGGCGGTACGGCAACATCGAAGAGGTACCACTGCATGAGCGAGCAGTTGTTGGCGGACAAAGTGGCCCTGGTGACCGGCGCGGCCGGCGGGTTCGGGCGCGTGCTGGTGAAGGCGCTTGCGGAACAGGGCGCGCGCGTATGCGCGCTGGACGTGGAGGCCGGGGCGCTGTCGGCGATGCACGGCGCGCTGCCGGCGCCGCTGCGCGGGCGCGTGATCACGCTCGTTGCGGATATCGCCGACTACGCCGCCTGCGAACAGGCGGCGGCGCGGGCGCGCTCCGAACTGGGCGGGCTGCACATCCTGGTGAACAACGCCGCGCTGGGCATGGGTGTCATCAGCCGGGACCACATGACGAAGCCGGTGAAGATTCTCGATATCACGCCGGAGATGTGGCAGCGCTTCGTGGCGGTGAACTTCAGCGGCGCCTGGAACATGACGCGCGCCTGCATCTCGCCGATGCTGGCCCAGCGCTGGGGGCGCATCATCGATGTGACCACCAGCCTGTTCAGCATGCTGCGCGGCGGCTTTCAGCCCTACGGCCCCTGCAAGGCGGGCCTCGAAGCGATGGCGGCGGCGCACGCCAAGGAATTCGCCGGCACCGGTGTGACGGTGAACGTCGTGATTCCCGGCGGGCCGGCGGACACGCCGATGGTGCCGGAGGAGTCCGGCTACGCGCGCAAGGACCTGGTGCCGCCCGGCGTCATGGCGCCGCCGATCGTGTGGCTGTGCTCGCCGGCGGCCGACGGCATTACCGGCAATCGTTACATCGCCGCCCACTGGGACACCAGCCTGGCGCCGGCGCGGGCGCAAGAACGCTGCCGCGCGCCGATCGCGTGGACCGAGCTCGCGCAGAATCCGGTGTGGCCGGGCGGGGCGCCGCCGGAGCGCTGAACCGGCGCGCCTGGTGTTGCGCGCGACGATCGGACAAACCGCGAAATCCGTGTGACGGGGGGCGGGTGTCAGCCGCGGCGCCGGCGGGTAGCGCATCGCGGACGGGCGGAAGATGGTGTTAGCATCCCGCGCTGAACATGCGCGCCGCACAGAAGACATGTCCGATCCCGCCTCACCGGTAGCCATCGTCACCGGCGCCGCGCGCGGCATCGGCTTTGCCACCGCAGCCGGGCTGGCGCGCAAGGGGTTCCGCGTGGCGCTGGCCGATCTCGACGAAGCCGCACTGAACGCCGCCGCGCAGCGCCTGCGCGAGCTCGATGCCGGCTGCATGCTGCTGGCCGGCGACGCCAGCGACTTCGCCGGCGTGCAGCGGCACGGGCAGCAGGTGCTCGAGCGCTTCGGGCGCATCGACGTGCTGGTCAACAACGCCGGCATGTCGCAGCCCAAGCGCCTGCTCGACATCACCGAGCAGGAGTGGGACCGCACCCTCGATGTCAATCTCAAGAGCTGCTTCAACTGGTGCAAGGCGGTGGCGCCGGCCATGCTCGCGCGCGGCGCCGGCCGTATCGTGAACGTATCCTCGGTCAGCGCGCACACCGGGGGCGCGCCTTCGGCCGTGAGCAAGTTCGCCTACTGCGCCTCGAAGGCGGGCGTGCTCGGGCTGACGCGCGGGCTCGCCAAAGAACTCGCGCCGCACATCACGGTAAACGCGGTGTGCCCCGGGTCGATCGAGACCGCCATGACCTCGGCGCTGATCGCCGCGAAGCGCGCGGCGATCGAGCAGTCGATTCCGCTCGGCCGCGTGGGCACCCCGGAGGACGTGGCCGCGGTGATCGTGTTCCTCGCCACCGTGGAGCCCAATTACATGACCGGCGAAATCATCGACGTGGACGGCGGACAATGGGTGAACTGAGCACGCAGGCGAACCAGGCCCCGCAGGGCGGCCGCAAGGCGGTGACGGCCGCGGTGATGGGCAACCTGCTCGAGTGGTACGACTTCGCCATCTACGGCTACCTCGCCACCCTCATCGCGCGCAACTTTTTCCCCAAGGGCGACGAGATGACGGCCCTGCTGTCGGCCTTTGCCACTTTCGGCGTGGGTTTCGTGGTGCGTCCGCTGGGCGGCATCATGATCGGGCGGCTGGGCGATGTGCGCGGGCGCAAGACCGCGCTGATGCTGACCATCTTCATGATGGCCTTCGGCACCGTGCTGATCGGCCTGATCCCGACCTACGACAGCATCGGCCTGTGGGCGCCGGCGCTGCTGGTGTTCGCGCGCCTGCTGCAGGGCTTCGCCGCCGGCGGCGAGTGGGGCGGCTCGACCGCCTTCATCGTGGAGTGGGCGCCCAGGGCGAAGCGCGGCCTGTACGGCAGCTTTCAGCAGTCCAGCCTGGCCGCGGGCCTGCTGCTCGGCTCCGGCATCGCGGCGCTGTTCAGCACAATGCTGACGCCCGAGGACATGGAATCCTGGGGCTGGCGGATTCCCTTCCTGCTCGGCGGCATCCTGGCGCCGGTGGGCATCTACATGCGGCGCAACATCGACGAGACGCCCGCGTTCCGCAAGGCGCAGGCCGAAGTGGCGCACGCCGCGCCCTCGTCTCCGCTGGCGCTGGCCGGCAAGGCGTTCGGCTTTACCGTGCTATGGACCAGCGCGTACTACATGATGCTGACCTACATGCCGACCTTCACGCAGCACCATGTCGGCCTTACGCGCACCGAGGCGCTGTGGTCGAACACGCTCGGGCTGCTGGTGCTGGTGCTGATCATCCCGGTTACCGGCGCGCTGTCCGACCGCTTCGGGCGCAAGCCGCTGCTGCTGACCTGCTGCCTGAGCTTCGCGCTGCTGTCGCACCTGCTGTTCGACACCATGATCACGCAGGGCTCGCTTGCCGTGGTGATGGGCGCGCAGATCGTGTTCGCGCTGATGATCGCCGCGTTCTCGGGGCCGGGCCCGGCGGCGATCTCGGAGATCTTTCCGACGCGGCTGCGCGCGACCTGGATGTCGGCCGGCTACAGTCTGGCGGTCGCGATCTTCGGCGGGTTCGCGCCCTTCATCGCCACCTGGCTGATCGCGCGCACCGGCTCGCCGCTGTCGCCGACCTGGTACGTGATCGGCGCGGCGGTGATATCGACGCTGGTCATCCTGCGGCTGCCAGAGACCGCGCACAAGGAACTCGCCTGAGGCGAACGGCAAAGAAGAGGTGTGAGATGAGCGACAAGGAACTGCAACCCTGGCAATGGCCCGAGGCGCACTGGCGCGGGCTGCTGAACCAGGTGCGCGCCGGGCGGCGGCTGGCGCCGGCGAAGTGGCCGAACGGCGCGCGCTGCGCGGTGGCGCTGTCGTTCGACTCCGATCACGAGACCACCGAGCTGCGCGACGGCGGCAAGTCGATCGGGCGCATGGCCTGGGGCCAGTACGGCGCCCGCGTCGGCGTGCCGCGCATCGCCCGGCTGCTGAAGCAGTACGACGTGCGCGCGAGCTTCTACGTGCCGGCGGTGGTGGCGATGACCTATCCCGACGAGCAGCGCGCGCTGGTGGCCGACGGGCACGAGATCGGCATCCACGGCTAGATCAATAAACTGAACTCAGTGCTGAACTACGAGCC
>CALJLA010000063.1 GCA_937983055.1 uncultured Pseudomonadota bacterium | reverse complement strand
TCCCGATCAGCGGGAGCGACCTGTGCATTGAAGTGGCGCTCGAATGCCTCGGCCTGCGCGCCTTCGGCACTCGACAGACGCTTGCGTACCCGCGCCAGCACGGATTTCAGCAGATCGGCTGCGTTGAGGTTCGAATCACGATTCATTGCGCGGCTCCAGGTCCGGCCGGGCATCCTGGCCACGCCGCAGCCGCCCCGCCGTTCTGTGGCCAAGGTTAGACGCAATCCAACGCGGGGGCAAAGCATGTCGCGCGACCGCCGCCGCTCTGAAGTAGACTCGCCTGCAAGGATCAAACGCACCCGGATCGACGATGAAGACTGCACTGGTCACCGGCGCGACCGACGGCATCGGCCGGGAAACCGCTCGCGGGCTGCTGGCACAGGGCCTGCGCGTGCTGGTCAACAATGCCGGCGTCTACGAAAAGCGCCGCCACGTCACCGGCGAGGGCTTCGAGCTGACGATGGCAGTCAACCATTTCGCCGTGTTTCTGCTGACCCGCCGGTTGCTGGACCGCCTGGTCGCCGCGCCCGCGGGACGCATCGTGACCGTCAGTTCGATGGTGCACCAGGGCGCCTCGATCGATCTCGACGATCTCGCCTTCGAGGGCGGTTTCGACGGCTATCGTGCGTATGCCGCTTCAAAGCTCGCGAACCTGCTCTTCACCCGGTCACTGGCCAGGCGCGTGGCGGGCACCCGCGTCACGGCGAACGCCCCGCACCCCGGCGTGATCGGCACCAAGCTGCTGCGCGCCGCCTTCAGCATGCGGGGCGCCAGCGTGCAACAGGGCGCGCGCACGTCGGTCTACCTCGCCGCATCGGATGAGGTGGCGGGTGTCTCCGGCCGGTATTTCGTCGACTGCCGCGCGGCCGCGCCATCGCGCGAGGCGTGCGACGAGGCGCTGGCCGAGGCGCTGTGGCAGCGTTCGGAAGCCCTGCTGTCGGCATTCCTGTGAGCCGACGCAACACGACCGCCGCATCTCCCGCGCTTGATGCGCGCGCGCTTGCGATCCTGCGCGATGTCTTCGGCTACGACAGCTTTCGCGGCGCCCAGGCGCAGATCGTGGGCCACGTGGCCGCCGGCGGCGATGCGCTGGTGCTGATGCCCACCGGCGGCGGCAAGTCGATGTGCTACCAGCTTCCGGCGCTGCTGCGGGAGGGCACCGGCGTGGTGATCTCGCCGCTCATCGCGCTGATGCAGGACCAGGTCGCCGCGCTGACCCTGCTTGGCGTTCGCGCCGCCTGCCTGAACTCGGCACTGAGCGCGGAGGAAGCCCGCGGCGTCGAACGCGCGCTCGCCGCCGGCGAACTGGACCTGCTGTATGTCGCGCCGGAGCGGCTGACCACGCCACGCTGCCTCGACCTGCTGGCGCGCAGCCGCATCGCGCTGTTCGCGATCGACGAGGCGCACTGCGTCTCGCAATGGGGCCATGATTTCCGCCCCGAGTATCTGCAGCTGTCGATGCTGCACGAGCGGTTTCCAGACGTTCCGCGCATCGCCCTCACCGCCACCGCCGACCCGCAGACGCGCGGGGAGATCATTGCGCGCCTCGCCCTGAGCGAGGCGCAGGTGTTCGTCTCCAGCTTCGACCGGCCCAATATCCGCTACACCATCGTCGACAAGACCGAGCCGCGGGCACAGCTGCTGCGCTTCATCCGGGAGGAGCACGATGGCGACGCCGGCATCGTCTACTGCCTGTCGCGGCGCAAGGTCGACGAGACCGCAAGCTGGCTCGCGGCCGAAGGCGTTCGCGCCCTGCCCTATCACGCCGGCATGGACAACACCGCCCGCGCCGACAACCAGGCGCGCTTCCAGCGCGAGGACGGCGTGGTGGTGGTGGCGACCATTGCCTTCGGCATGGGCATCGACAAACCCGACGTGCGCTATGTAGCCCATCTTGACCTGCCGAAAAGCATCGAAGGCTATTACCAGGAGACCGGTCGCGCCGGCCGCGACGGACTGCCCGCCGATGCCTGGATGGCCTATGGCCTGGCCGACGTCGTGCAGCAGCGGCGTCTGATCGCCGACTCGGAAGGCTCGGAGGACTTCAAGCGCATTGCGGCGGCGAAGCTCGACGCCCTGCTCGGCCTGTGCGAGACGGCCGGCTGCCGGCGCGTGCGGCTGCTCGCTTATTTCGGCGAAGACAGCGACCCCTGCGGCAATTGCGACACCTGCCTGTCGCCCCCGCTCACCTGGGATGGCACCGAAGCCGCGCGCAAGGCGTTGTCGGCGATCTATCGCACCGGCCAGCGCTTCGGTGCGCTGCACCTGATCGACGTGCTGCGCGGCAAGGACAGCGAACGGGTGCGGCGCTGGCAGCACGATCGTCTCAGCGTCTTCGGCATCGGCGCGGATCTCGACGAGGCCGCCTGGCGCAGCGTCCTGCGCCAGCTGATCGCGCAAGGCTACGCCCAGGTGGATCACCATGCGCACGGCGCCCTCAAATTGAGCGATGCCAGCCGGGCGGTGCTCAAGGGCGAGCGCAGCGTGCCGATGCGGCAGACCGCGCAGCGCGCGCGCAAGGCTTCGCGCGCCGGTACGGCGCCGACGTTGTCAACCGAAGACAGCGCCCTTCTGGAAAGGCTGAAAGCCTGGCGGCTCGCCGAGGCGCGCGCCCAGGGCGTGCCGGCGTACGTCATCCTGCACGATCGCACGCTGGAAGAGATCGCGCGCGCACGTCCACGCTCGGCGGAAGCGCTCGCCGCCGTCGGCGGCATCGGCTCGAAAAAGCTCGCGCGCTACGGCCAGGCGCTGATCGAACTGGCCTCGGGCTAGCCACCCAGCCGGGCACACATGCCGGGTCGGACCGGATCTGGCGTGCCGATGCCGGGCATGCGGCCTTGGTGCCTCGCGTCAGAACCGGGAAAAGTCCGGCTTGCGCTTTTCGAGAAACGCACTCAGCGCTTCCTTCGCTTCGGGCGCGGCCAGACGTTCCCTGAACAGCATGCCCTCCTGGTGCATCTGCTCGGCCACCGTGTCGGCAAACCGGCGCTTCATCAGCGCCTTTGTGAGTCT
This sequence comes from uncultured Pseudomonadota bacterium, assembly GCA_937983055.1. Taxonomy (GTDB): domain Bacteria; phylum Pseudomonadota; class Gammaproteobacteria; order Burkholderiales; family Eutrophovitaceae; genus CALJLA01. Next base: position 11,857 of record CALJLA010000063.1, on the reverse strand, counting down.
TACCGACGAGGGCGGCAGCGCCGCCAGCGTCATCGCCGCGGTGTGCGCGTACTCGAGCAGGTCGCCCGGGATCACTTCCGTCACCAGGCCGGCGGCCAGCGCTTTTTCGGCGTTGAACGGCTGCCCCAGCAACAGCAGCTCGGCGGCGCGCGGGTAACCGGCGATCATCGGCAGCAGCAGACTGGAGGCTGCTTCCGGCACCAGGCCGAGACTGGTGAACGGCAGCTGGAATCGGGTGTCCGGCGCCGCATAGACCAGGTCGCAGTGCAGCAGCATCGTCGTGCCGATGCCGACCGCCGGGCCGGCCACCGCGGCCACGATCGGCTTCTGCGCGCGCGAAATCGCCTGCATGAACCCGAACACCGGCGAATTCTCGGCGTGCGGCGGACGTTCGAGGAAATCCTTCAGGTCGTTGCCGGCGCAGAAGCAGTCCGGTGCGCCGTGCAGGAGCAGTACCCGGACCTGGGCATCGCCCTCGGCCGCGCCGATGGCATCGGCCAGCGCCTGGTACATCTCGGCGGTCAGCGCGTTCTTCTTGTCCGGGCGGTTGAGCTGAATGCGGGCAACGCGATCCCGGGTCTGGGTGAGGACGTGATTCGACATGGCGGCCTTCACGGATAGTGCGGTTGGAGAGGCCTACAGTCTATGCCCGCGCGGTGGCGCCCGGCCAGCGCGAAATGCTCAGTCGCGACGGTCTGTGCGCGCTTCGGTCGCGCCATGCGCCGGCGCATGGCGCAGATCCTTGAGTTCGAAGGGATCGGCGTGAATATCGGCGAGCGCCGCGCCAAACAGATAGCAGGCCTTCTTCGCTTCATGCACCATCGACGGGCTGCCGCACAGAAATACCCGCCAATCCGTCAGGTCGGGATGCTCGGCAAATGCAATGTCGCTGGCGCGTCCGCGGAGGCAGCCACCGAGCGGTCCGTCGCCAGACACACAGCCATGAAAATGGAAATTGCGGTGTTCGGCCGCCAGCGCCTGCAGCTGGCTGCGCGCGTACAGGCCCTGCAGCTCGGCATCGCCGTGATACAGGTGGATCTCTCCGCGGTGCCCGCTGTCCAGGGCGTCGCGCGCAATTCCGATCAGCGGGGCCAGGCCGGTGCCGGTACCGATCATCAGGATGGACTGGTCCGGACGCCCGGCGCGGTAGACACAGTCGCCAAGCGGCCCGAGCAGTTCGACCTCGCCGCCGCACTCGAGCGAATCGAAGATCCAGCCGCTCATGGCGCCGCCGGCATAGCGCTTGACGTGAACCTCCAGCCTCCGCTCCAGCGCCGGCACGCTGGCCAGCGAATAGCTGCGCACCGTGCCGTCCGCCCGCCGAAGATTCACGAACTGCCCCGCCCGATAGTCGAACGGCCGCGACGGCTGCAGCGTGAGCCTGCACACGTTCGCCGCGAGCAGCTCCTTGCCCACCACCATCGCGTTGCCCAGGAACTGCGCGTTATCGGCGCGCGCAAGGCGCAGGTCGCCCCGGGGCACCCACTGACAGGCCAGAAAGAAGCCGCGTTCTCGCAGCCCGGCGCGCAGCCCGCGCTGCGCCTGCGCGGGCGGCGCACTGCCCTCGCTCTTCAGCAGGCAGGCCTGGCAAACGCCCTTGCGGCAGGAATACGGCACCGGCACCGCATGCCTGAGCAGTGCGTCCAGCACCGTTTCCGAGGCGTCGGCAGGGTAGCGCGCGCCGTCGAGTTCCAGCAGCGGCAAGCCGGCCTCAGCGCCCCAGCACGTCCTTGCGGGTGCTGCCCGCGATGGTCATCACTTCCTTGATCAGGGCGGGCGCAACTTTCAGCTGCTTCAGCGTCGCCTCGAGATGCTTTGCCACGGCGTCGAAGTGCTCGTCCCCCAGGCCCTGCGAAACCAGGCGCGCATGCGCGTTACGCAGATCCTTGCCGGTGTAGGCATTCGGTCCGCCGAACGCCATGGTCAGAAATGCCTTCTGCTTCGCCCGCTGGCCGTCCATGTCGACCGAGTCGAAGAATCGCGAGATGGTATCGTCGGCCAGCACCTTTCGATAAAAGATGTCTACCGCGGCATCCACCGCCGCCTCGCCGCCCAGCCTGTCATAGAGTGATTTCTTCACCACTGTTTCTCCTTGGAGTAAGTGTCACGATCCGGCGGGGCGGTCCGCGCCCCTCGTTGCGTCAGGCCGCCTGCTGATCGGCCAGCACATAAAGTTCGCCGTTTTCCTGCGCCACCCGCTTGCCCAGCGCATCGAACACCCCGCCGGTTTCGGCGATAAAGCGCTCGGGGTCGGCCTGGATCGCGGAAGGCGTCGGCCAGTGGCCGACGTAATCCTTGAAGGCGCCGGCGAGCGAGCCCATCTCGTCGATATAGCGCTGCGTAAGCGCGCGGATATCGCCATCGTGATGGCGCAGCAGCCGCGGGTACAGGCTCTTGTCCTCCATCGCCAGGTGCACGCTCAGCTTTCCGTGCAGAACCGACAGGAGATGCCGGACCTCCCGGGCATCCTTCCTCAGCCGCTCTGCGTCGAGATGCTGCGCAATGGACTTGGCGACATTCAGTATCTCGCCGTGCTGCGCCCTGAACTTTTCCGTGTACGCCATGCTGGACTCTCCTGGAACACTCAAACGAACTGAACTTCCTAGCGTCGCGCTGAGCGCGGCCACTGGTTCTGCACAAAATCAAGCAGTTCCGCCGGCGTCGAGAACCGGTCGTTTGGTCGCTTTGCCAGCAGACCGTCGACTATCGGCTGGTACGAGGCCAGCGCGGGCGGCAGCGGCGGCGGCGGGCTGTTCACATGCATCCTGAGCAGCGTTTCCACGCTGTCGGCGATGAAAGGCTTGCTGCCGGTCAGCATTTCGTAGAACAGCACGCCCGCGCTGTAGAGATCGCTGCGGCCGTCGATCGGCTGGTCGAGAACATGCTCCGGGCTGATGTATCCGGGCGTGCCGATGATCTGCCCCGGCAGAAAAGCGCTGTTGTTCTCCATCACCCGCGATACGCCGAAATCGACCAGCACCAGCGATCGCGCGTCGCGGAACATGACGTTGCGCGGCTTGATATCGCCGTGAATCAGCCCGGCGCCGTGCACCGCATCGAGCGCACGCGCAAGCTGCTGCAGGATGTCCAGCGCCTCGTCCGGCGCAATGCCGAGGGAAATGCGCTCGCGCAGATCGCCGCCCTGGATGTGCTCCATCGCGACGAAAAGGTAATCGTCGGTAACGCCGTGCTCGTAGATCCTGACCACGTAGGGGCTCTCGAGGGCGGACACCACGTTGCATTCCTCGATGAACAGTTCTAGCACCGAGGCGCTGGCATACTCCGCGCGCAGGACCTTCAGCGCGCAGGTCGTGGTATCGGCCTGGCGCTGGGCCAGGAACACCTCCGACATGCCGCCCTGGCCAAGCTTCTTGAGAAGCTGGTATCCGCGCACCTGCACTCGGCTGGACGGCGCGGCGCGGGCGCCGTGGCTGGCGGGCTCGCCGCGCAGCACGCCGGTGTCGATCATCACGGTGCGGTCGGGCATTTCCTGCGCGCTGCGGCGTTCGCTCAACGCTGCGCGCAGCGTGCGCCGCATATCCTCGGTGGTCATCGAGTCCCGATACTGGCAATACACGCCGTTCTCCAGCAGCACTTCCGCAGCTGCGGGGTCTCCCTCGACCACCGCGACCACCGGGGGGCACTGCCTGCTTGCCCGCATGCGTTCGAGCCAGCCGATGTCCAGCACTTCCCCGGCACGTACGCCCGCCACCACCATGTCGCACTGCTCGATACCGCCCGCCTCGGCTTCGAGATGATCAACCGGCTTGCCGATCTCGATCGTGCGGGCATTCGGCCACTCGATGGCCACGTACTGCATCAACAGCATGCGCATTTCTTCCGACGGGTCGGCCACCACCACCGTCGGATCTCCGGAATCCTGCTTCGGCATCGCGAGTCCCATGGGTCAGGCCCGCTCGCGGGCGACCAGCTCCGCCACCTGTGCCAGCAGCTCCTGCTCCTCGAAGGGCTTGCCGAGGAATGCGCTCGCGCCCAGCTCCATTGCGTAGTTGCGATGCTTGTCGGCCGTTCTCGAGGTGATCATCATCACCGGCAGCCCGATCCAGCGCGCGTCGCCGCGCAGCCTGCGCAGCACCTCGAAACCGTCCATGCGCGGCATTTCGATGTCGAGCAGCACCAGCGCGGGCGCTTCCTCCGCCAGCCGCTCGAGCGCCTCGAGGCCGTCGCGCGCTTCCATCACGCGATAGCCGTTGCGCGCGAGTACGCGGCCGGTGATCTTGCGCACGGTCAGCGAATCGTCCACCACCAGCACACTTGCGCCGGCCGGCGCGGCAACCTCCGCGGCGCGCGGCTGCGCGGGAACGGCGGGCAGCCGCTGCGTCAGCCGGATCGGGTTCAGGATCAGCACGATGTCTCCGCTGCCGCGCACCGCCGCACCAGCAATGCCGGTGATGCCGGACAGCTGGGTGCCGAGGTCCTTCATCACCACTTCTTCGTGTCCGACAAGTTCGTCGACGCGAATGGCCGCGCGCTGGGCTCCGCCCCTCACCAGCGCGATCGGCGTAAAGGGCTGCGGCTCGACGGGTCCCGCACCCACGGCGAGCAGTTCGCGCAGGTCGTACAGCGGGTAGCGATTTGACTGCCAATCGACATGGCCGGCCTCGCACACTTGCTGAAGCACGCGCGGCTTGAGGGTGCGCACCTGCTCGACCATCATCGCCGGCAGCGCCAGCAGGTGCCCCGCGCAGCGCACCACCAGCGTCTGCATCACCGTCATCGTCAGCGGCAGACGCAACGTGAACACGGTTCCGCGCTGCGGCTCCGAGGTCACTTCGACGCGCCCGCCAACGGCCGCCACCTCGCTGCGCACCACGTCCAGTCCCACCCCGCGCCCGGCCGACTCGCTGACCTCACGGGCCGTGCTGACACCCGGTGAAAAAGCGAGCTGCGCAACCTGCTCCGGCGTGGGCGTATCTGCGGCCGCCAGCAGGCCAAGCTCGACGGCGCGCGCCCGCAGGCGCTCGAGGTCGAATCCGGCGCCGTCATCCTGGAGGGTCACCAGCACTTCGTTGCCCTCCTGACGTACGTCGAGCACGATCTCACCGATCTCCGGTTTGGCGGCAGCACGGCGCTGCGCCGGCGTCTCGATGCCGTGCACCACCGCATTGCGAAGCAGATGCTCGAGCGGCGCGGCAATGCGGTCGACGACGCTGCGGTCCAGCTCCACCCGGCTGCCGCGCACGTCGAGGCTCGCGCGGCGACCCGCATCGCGGGCCGTCAGCCTGACCACCCGGTACAGTCGTTCGTTGAGGCTGGCGAACGGCACCATGCGCACGCTGACCAGGCTGTCCTGCAGCACCCGGGTCATGCGCGCCTGGGCCGCCAGCGCGCTGCCGCAGCCGTCGACGTTGCGCGCCAGCGCCTGCTGCAGGCCGGCGAGGTCGGCGGCACTTTCCTCCACCATTCGCGTCAGTTCCTGCAGGCGGGTGAAACGGTCGAACTCGAGCGGATCCATGGCCTCGTCGGCCCCCTGCGCCTGCACCTGGCGCGACTGGATCTGCGACTCGGCCTGAATCTCCATCTCGCGCACCTGGGTGCGCAGGCGGCCAAGGCTCAAAGCCATTTCCCGTAACGCCCCGCGAATCGCGCGCACTTCGCTTTCGACCCGCGCCCGGGCAATCGCCAGCTCGCCCGCCTCCATCGCCAGCCGCTCCAGCAGATCCACACGCACACGCAGCAGCGCACGCGCCTGCGCGGCATCGCTGGCGGGCGTCGCGGGCGCTGCCGCCGGCACTGCCTCGCCGCCGGCGGCTTCCGCCGCGGGCAGCGTCAGCGACGCGCTATCCTCCGAGGTCGAACGGTTGTCGTGCACAGGGGACGCAGACCGCGAGATCTTCTCAAGCAGAACGCCCACGCGGTCGAACGAGGCTTCCAGCCCGTCGAACACCCCGTCTGGCACCACCGGCAGCTGGGCCGCGGTGGCGATGCGGGTTTCCATGCTGTGAGTCAGCTCGCCCAGCGCCATCGCACCGGCCATGCGCGCACCGCCCTTGAACGTATGCAGCAGCCGCGTCAGCACCTGATGGCGCTCGGCGGCCTGCGGCTGCGCGCGCCAGGCGCGCAGCGCTTCGCCGATCTGCGGCACCAGGTCTGCGGCTTCCTCCAGAAACGCCGGCAGAAGGCTCGCATCGAGGTCGTCGTCAATGCGCAGGCGCCGGCGCTCGATCTGCTCCGTCGGCACCACCTCCAGCACGCCGGTCTCGTTCAGCTGCTCTGCCAATTCCCTTACGGCCGCCTGCAGCGCGGGCCCGATGGGCGCCGGCACCTCCGCATCGACGTCATCCTCCTGGTCGGCCCCCGGTTCCGCTGTGCCGGCATGCAGCGCCGGTGCGCGCTGCAGCACGGCGCGCAGCCGGGCTTCCAGCCCGGCCTCGCGCATGGGCGGGCGTCGCGCTTCGACGGCATCGACCATTGCGGCGAGCGCCGCAACGGCCGACTCGAGCAGCGCGCGCTCGGACTCGTCGCAACGCAGTCCGCGCTCGTGCGCCGCGCGCAGTACCGACTCGAGCGCGCCCGCCAACTCGCGGATCGGCTCGAAGCCGGTCGTGCCTGAGATGCTGCACAGCGTGTGCGCGAGCCTGAACCGCTCGTGGGCGCAGTCAGCGTCGTCCGCCTCGCTCATCGAGGACACCGCAGACGCCAGCGCGCGGACGAGCGTTCGTGCCTCGTCGATGAACACGTCGTAGAGCGTGCGCGAGATTCTGACGCCGCCGATCTCCACGGTGGGCGCTTCCGGTGCGGGCGCAACAGGCTCATCGACGGCTGCGTCGTTTCCTTGCTGCAGGCGCGCGACCGCCGTCTGAAGATCATCGGCGTCGACGCTCGCCCAGCCCTGCGCCTCCAATGCCGTCACCCACCCGCTCAGGCGCGCCAGCACGGTATCGGTCAGCCGGACCAGCGCCTCGCTGCCGTCGCCGGCGCCACGCAGCTCGCCGTCGAGCAACCTTTCGAACGCGTACGCGGTGTCGGCCAGGCGGGAGAGTCCCACCATTCGTCCGCTGCCCTTGAGAGTATGGAAACAACGACGCAGCATCGACAGCGCCTCGGCTTCGCGCCGGTTCTCGCGCAGCCGATCGGTCGCCGAGGCCGCTTCGCGCAACACTTGCCTGGCCTCATCGACGAAGATCGCCAGCAAGTCCCGATCAGAGGCCACATCGCGCTTGTCATCAGCCGCGGCCGTCAACTGCCGAGCTTCGTCCGCGCCGCATTCTTCCGTGGCAGGCGCAACCGCCGCGCCGGTATCGCCCGGCGTGGCATCGCTCGCCGGGCAGCCGCCCGCGTCATCCTCCGTATGCGCCGCCCGATCCACCGCGGCCGGGTCCTCCCGTGTCTCGCGAAAATCCAGGTCCGGGGCGGACGTCGACGGCGCGGGCGGCGACCAGTTGGCGATGTCTTCCGGTCCGCCCGCCTTGCGCAGCACGTCGGCGAAACCGGTGGTTTCGCCACCAAGCTCGCCGGCATGAAACGACAGCGCAGACACTACCGCCGCCAGTTCCGCCTGCGCGCGCCGATCCCTGGACGCGCCGGGTTCGCGCAACCGCGCGATTGCCCCAAGACAATAATCGACCGCAGCCACCGGGTGCGCTTCGCCAAGCACCTGCAGCGCGCCGCGCACCTGCGTCAGCGCGCGTTCGGCGTCGGCCAGCGCGTTCGGCTCTCCCGCATCGAGAAACCAGGCCGCCAGGCGCTGTTCGATCTGCGCCATTGCCGCCGTCTGCTCCGTGGCAAGTGCCGCCAGCGCGGCGCGCGCACCGCCCGGCACCGGCGTCGGCGAGCGGTCGCCGGCATCTTCACCGGGCGCCTCGATCGCCTGCTGCAGACGCGCCAGCGCTGCGGCCGTGTGCGCCGGACCGGCAGCGGCTTGCTGCGGCGACATAAGTGCCTCCTGAAGACACAGCAGACCAACGGCCACCTCCAGCCCGAGCCGCGCAGTGCCGTCGCCGCCGGCCATCCGCCGCGCAGCCGCGCACAGCGTCGCTGCAAGCGCCCGCTGTGCCGCCGGCAGGCGCTCGTGAATATCATCCAGCGTTGCTGCAAAGGCCTGAGCATTGGCGAGGTCGCCCGCGGCAGCGCGCTCCCAGGTCTGCTCGAGCGAGTGCAGCCGCTCCCGCACATCGACAAGCTGATCGACACGCACCGGTGCCGGCATGGCCGCGAGGCCGAAATGCCGGCGCACGCGCTCGACCTGCTCGCCCGCTGCTTCGCCCTGCGACACGAAGTAGAGCATTTCGCGCATCAACGGCTGCGGCAGCGTGCGGTCTCCGGCAACCAGTCGCGACAGGTGCTGATCCAGCGCCGCGAACACTCGCTTTACATGTACGGTTGCCGACAGCTCGCCGCCTTTGAGCTGCCCGATCAAGGCGCCGGCGACCCACCACGGCGCGGGCACTGGCGCGGTCGCCTGCAGTCCGGACACGATCCCGGCCAATGCATCGAGACCGTCCGCGCCTCCGCGCAACCAGGTCAGCAATGCTTTCTGGAACTGGGCGCGCCGGGCGCGCAGGGCGTCCTGCTGCCCTTCCTGCGGCGGCGCGGCCGATGACTGCAGCTCTTGCGGCAAGGGAACGGACAGGTCGACGTCGAACAACTCGAGGCCCGCCGGCCGGTCCGACCCGCGAATGGCCAGAAGATCCTGCAGCACGGTCGCCAGAGCCATCGGCTGCTGCGCCGAGCCCGCGACCAGGCCGGACACGTAACGGCGGACGGCATCCAGTCCGAGACGCCCGCGCTCGAGGCGTTCGCCCGGCCATTCTGGATGGCGTTCTGCCTCGCTCAGCAGCTGCTCGAGTTCGACCAGAACCAGCGGCACCCCGGCCACGTCGGCGACTTCAAGCGCTCCCCGCACCTGGCCGATTGCCCGACGGGCCTCGTCCAGCGCGTCACGCGCAGCCGTGCCGCTGCGATGTCGCAGCAGCGCGCGCGCCGCCCGGTCGAAGGTGCGGTCGACCTCGACGGCGATCAAGCCAAGTGTGCCTTCTTTCAGCATCGGAATGCGCCTTAAGGACTTGCCTCAGGCCACGCTGAACTGAGTCACCGAAGCCTTCAGCGACTGCGTCTGCGCGGCAATCTCGGTCACCGCGGTGGCGGCGCGCTGAGAGCCCTCGGTGGTGGTGCCGGTCACCGTGAGCACGTCGCGCATGATCTTGCGCACCTCCTCGGCCACCACTACCTGGGTTTCGGTGTTGACCGCGATGCGCTGGATCATCTCGGACAGGTCGCGGGTGACAGCCTCGATCTCGTGCAGCGAGCGTCCGGCGGTATCGGACAATCGGGCACCTTCGACCACGCCCTGGATACTGCTTTCCATCGCCGCCGCCGCTTCCTGGGTGTCGGCCTGAATGGCGCGCACCAGCCCGGCAATCTGGGTGGTGGCTTCGGCCGAACGCTCGGCCAGCAACTGCACCTCCTCCGCGACGACGGCGAACGCCCGGCCGCCCTCTCCGGCCGCCGCCGCCTGGATTGCCGCATTCAGCGCCAGCACGTTGGTCTGCTCCGCGATCTCGGTGATCACGTCGACGATCTCGCCGATCTCCTGCGAGCTCTCGCCCAGGCGCTTGATCCGTTTCGCCGTTTCCTGAATCTGCTGGCGGATTTCGTTCATGCCGCCGATCGAATCCTGCACGGCGCGCGCGCCACGCTCGGCAGTGGACAGCGAGCGTCGGGCGACCTGCGCCGACTCGTTGGCGTTGCTGGACACTTCGCTCATCGAGGCAGTCATCATCTCCACCGACACATCCGCCGCCTCGATGTCTTCCGCCTGGCGTGTCGAGTCGGCGATCAGACGGCGCGCGGTCTGTTGTGCCTGCTCGGTCGCCTGCGCGACCTTGTCCGACGCACGGTTGATGTCGCTCACCACCTTGCGCAGCTGGCCGACGGTGACGTTGATCGAGTCCGCGATGGCTCCGGTGATTTGCTCGGTGACCGCCGCCTGCGCGGTCAGGTCGCCGCCGGCGATCACGGACAGCTCATCCATCAGCTGGAGAATGGCCGCCTGGTTGCGCTCGTTCTCCTGCGCTGCCTGCGCTGCCTGCGCCTGGCGCCGGCGAAGCTGCACCAGCAACCTGCGCCCGAATATCACGACGCCGGCCAGCGCCGCGGCGAGCGCCGCGCCGGCGGCGACGGCGGCCCACGTCGCCTGCTGCTGAACCGCGGCCAGACGCGCGGCCTGACGCTCGCTACGATTGCGCGCGGCCAGATCGAGGAACTGCTCGACCGCGGGCAGCAGCGCCGCTGCCAGTTCCGGGGCGCGCAGCGCTTCAACGCCCTGCAGAGAGGCCAACTGGGTCCAGCCGGACTTCAGTTGCCTCCACTGCGGCGCCGGCGCCAGCGGATCCGGGCCGGTGGCGGCCTCGATCGCGGCGACTGCCTGGCCTCCTTCGCTGGCGGCGCGCTGCATCGCCGGCCGTGCCTCCGCGCTGCCGGCGAGCCACTCGCCTGCGTGACGCTGGTAGGCGGCAACCGCCGTGACAAAGCGCTCGAGCGAAGCCACGTAAGCCTGCTCCCGCATCTCGTCGCCGGCATTGGCCAGGGCCGTCATGTGCGCGCGCGCGGCGAACAATGCGAGCACCAGCAACGGCAGCAGGCACAGCAGGCCGACCAGGCCGAGCAGCTGCAACTCGCCAAGCGGCTTGCTCCGGCCGCGACGCGCGCCTGCGGCCGGCGCGCCCTGGGCGCGATCCAGGTTATTCATCGTATCGGTGAGTTCCATGTCTGCCTCGCTAACACTTATATTGGTTGCCGTTCTGCGCGCGCGGCCGTCAGGCCGCTCCCGCCACAAACTCCGGCGCGGCAAGCAGCCGCGCCACCGCCAGCTCACGCCAGTGCTGGCCCTGCTCATCGCGGAACTCGGCCTGCATCCAGCCAGCCGTCTCCTGCCGCAGCAGTTCCAGGTCTGCAAGCGCCCGCAATCCCAGTACCCGACTCACCAGAATCGCCGCGTTGCTGTTGTGACGCTGGCCGATGAGCAGAAGCCGTGCCGAGGACGTCGCCGGCGTCGGCGCCCCGCCAAAAAACAAGGCCAGATCGGTCACCGAGTAAAGTCGGCCGCGGATGTTCGCAACACCGAGCATCCAGGGCTTGGTCAGCGGCACCGGCGTGATGGCCGGCACCGGCACCACCTCACCGGCATCGGCCAGCGCCACCAGCCATTCGTCTTCGCCCACCCGCACGCCGAGTCGAAGATCCTTCTGGATCACCGAGCCGGCAGCGCCGATGCGCCGCGACAGCGCCTCCTGAAACGCGCGCAACCGTCCGCGCGATTTGCCGCGTCCGACGCGGCCCGTGCCGATGCCGTTCATATCATCCGTGCGCCGCGATTTTCGACAGCAGTTCCGCGCCGTCGATGGGTTTGGTGATGTAGTCCTTTGCACCCTGCTTCAGGCCCCAGATCCTGTCGGTGGCCTGCTGCTTGGTCGTGCAGATGATTACCGGTATTGCCTTGGTGTCCTCATCCTGCGCGAGCTGCCGAGTCGCCTGAAAGCCGTTCAGCCCCGGCATCACCACGTCCATCAGGATCAGGTCGGGCTTCAGCGACTTCGCCTTCGCGATTCCTTCGTCTCCGCCCGATGCGGACAGCACCTGGTAGCCCTGCCGGGTAAGCAGTTCGCGCAGGTACTGCTGATCGGTCGGCGAATCGTCGACCACCAGAATCTTCTTGACCGTCATGGCCACTTGACCTCCATGTTCGATTGCACTGCCCTCACGACCGCTCGCGCGGCAGGTTGTCCCTCACGGCCTGCAGCAGGCTTTCCCGGCTGAAAGGTTTTGTCAGGTATTCGCTTGATCCGACGATGCTCCCGCGGGCGCGGTCGAACAGTCCGTCTTTTGACGACAACAT
>CALJLA010000062.1 GCA_937983055.1 uncultured Pseudomonadota bacterium | reverse complement strand
CAGCGCGAACACATGCACCGGACGCGCGCCCACCGAGCGCAGCACCGCCATCTCGCGGCGGCGCTCGGTAAGCCCGGTGAGCAGGGCTACCAGCATGCCGCCGAGCCCGACCGCCACGACCAGCGCGGACACCGCGAACAGGGTGCGCTCGAGCAGCCCGGCCACTTCCCACAACTCCTGCAGAACCACGCCCGGCAGGATCGCGGTGAGCGGTTCGCCCGAATAGTTGTTGATCCACCGCTGTACCGACATCGCCGCCGCCCGGGATTTCAGTCCGATCAGCGCGGCGCTGATGGTGCGCTTCCCGCCGGGCCGCGCCTCCGGCTCTTCGAGCAGGGCGGCGAAGGGGTCCCGCGCGTGGCTTACATCGGCATGCAGCTCGTCGAGCGCGTCGAGGGTGACGTGCACGGTGCTGTCCACCGGGGTGCCGGTGCGGGCGAGCACGCCGCTGACCCTGAACGGATGCGTGTCGTGCATCGCGAAGCCCACGTCGCCGATGCCATGGGCGACGATCAGCGTGTCGCCGACCTTGTAGCCGACCCGCTCGGCCACGTCGGCGCCGAGCACTGCATCGTGGGTGCTGCGGAAGGCCGCGCCGTGCAGCAACTGCAGCGGCCGCCCGCGGCCGTAGCGGTAGTGGTCGAAGTAGGCCTGGGTGGTACCGAGCACGCGGAAACCCCGGTGCGAATCGCCGAGCGACAGCGGAATCGTCCACGCCACTTCCGGCCGTGCGGCCACGGCGCGATAGCTGTCCCAGCTCAGATTGTTGGTCGGGCTGCCGATGCGAAACACCGAGTACAGCAGCAGATGCATCGGGCTTGCCCGCGCGCCGACCACCAGGTCGGTGCCCGACAGGGTGGCGGCGAAACTTTCGTGCGAGGCGCTGCGCAACCGCTCGACGCCGAGCAGCAGCATCACCGCCAGCGCGATCGACAGCACCGTCAGCGATGCGGTCAGTCCGCGGTTGCGCAGGCTCTTGGCCGCCAGCGAAAGGATCATCACGACTCCGGCGCCGTGGCGCGGTTCAGCCCGACAAATTCCAGGCTGCGGTCGAACTGCGCCGGCAGCGACGCATCATGGCTGACGAACAGCAGGGTCGCTTCGACGCGCGCGCATTCGCGAAACAGCAGGTCGATGAAGGCGGCGCGGCGCTCGGCGTCGAGCGCCGAGGTCGGCTCGTCGGCGATGACCAGGCCGGGCGCGCCGATCAGCGCGCGCGCCGCCGCCACGCGCTGCTGCTGGCCGACGCTCAGTTCGGTGACGGGGCGGAGCAACAGCGCGGGATCGGACAACCCGAGCTGCGCCAGCAGCCGCAGCGCCTCGGCGCGCACGCCGCCGGCCGCAGTGGCCTGGGCCCTGCGGCGCGGCGAAAAACCGCAGGGCAGGCAGACGTTCTCGATCATCGACAGGTACGGGATGAGATTGAACAGTTGAAAGATGATGCCGATGTGGTCGGCACGATAGCGGTCGCGTGCCGCGCCCCCGAGCGCGGAAAGGTCCTGGCCCAGTACCCGCACCGTGCCGAGATCAGGCTGCAGGATGCCGCCGACCAGGCTGAGCAGCGTGGACTTGCCGCTGCCGCTCGGGCCGCGCAGCAGCACCCGCTCGCCGCGCTCGATGTGCAGGCTGGGGATGTCGACAATCGGCCTGGCGCCTGCGTGCCAGGAGAAGCGCAGGCCGTCCAGCGCCACGGCCTGCTCCGGCGCGGGATGCGCGCCGGCTGCCGTCAGCGCGACGCTCAGTGGACCCTCCACGCGTGGCGTCCGCGCCAGTCGGCGGCGCGCTGCTTCGCTTCGCCGATCTGTTCGGGCGTCATGCGCTGTGCCAACCCGTCGCGGTAACGCGGCGCCACGGTCACGCCGTTCTCGGCGGCAAGCTCGAACCACATCAGCGCTTGGATGTAATCGACGCGCAGGCTGTTGCCATCGTAGTACATGCGTCCCAGCAGAAACTGCGCCTCGCCATCGCCGCGCTCGGCCGCGCGCCGGAACGCGTCGGCGGCCAGGTCGTACTGGTGGGCGCGGTAGGCGCGGATGCCGTCGAAGAAGGCCGCGTCGTCCCCGGCGTGCGCGGGAATCGACAGCGCCAGGATGGCAAGCGTCAGGCCTGCGATCAGCCGGCGCGGGTTCGCGACTGACCGGAGTGCGCGCGCCCGCTGGCGGGTCGCTGTCCGAATGAGCGTCGTCAAGCCGGTTCGCATGGTGCGTTATCTCCACTCGGCGCCGTCCGGCGCCGCAAGACTGATTGGAAACGGTTAGCGCCATTGTGCCGGAGCCGGGGACGGAAGTGAGCAATTGCTGGATGTTTGCGGGTACTTGCTGCGCATGGGCGCAGTCAGGCGGGGTCTTTGATACCGGTCAACACCGCACTGTCTGGCCTGTGGCGTACTGGCGCAAACAGGCGGAGGAGATGGTCATGGGACTGGAACTCGTCGGCACCAGCGCGATGCGCACGATGCAGGATCTGCCGTCGATGCCTCGGCAGGCGTTTCGGGGATGGTCGATCAACGAGGGCGAGTTTCCACAGGCGGGCAGCGCCGTCGAGCGGCTGCGCTTCCTGCTGGGTTATGGCGTGCTCGCGCCCTCGGTCTATAACAGCCAGCCATGGCGCTTCGCGGTGGGCGCCGATTCGATCGAGGTGTGCGCCGACCGGATGCGCGCGCTGCCGGCCGCGGATCCGCATGGGAGGGCACTGATCCAGAGCTGCGGCGCAGTCATCGAAAACCTGTCGGGGGCCGGCCGCTACTTCGGTTACCGCGTCGAGGTCGAACCGTTTCCCGACCCGGTGCGCCCCGAGCTGGTCGCAAGGCTGCGTTTTGCCGCGGGCAATCCGCCCGACGCAGCGGAGCGCGCGCAGTTCCGATCGCTTACGCAAACATGGACCGGCGATCTGCCGTTCGACCCCGATCCACCGTCGCCGGCATTGCAGTCCGGTCTGCAGCAGGCGGCGCGCGAGCGCGGCTGCACGCTGGCCTTCATCAAGCGCGCCACCGCGCGGCTGCTGCTGCGGGAACTGGTGATCGATGCCGAGCGCGCGCAGCACCGGCTGCCGGCAGTGGTGGCAGAGCGCCGGCGCTGGATCCGCCAGCCGGGAGAGAACGCGCTCGACGGCATCTCGCCGGAGGCGGCGGGCGATGCGCCGGTGCCCGCACGCGAGCTCGGGATTCCGCCGTGGTCGATGGACATCGGGCGAAGCGGCGTCGATGCGCACCTCGACCAGCTCGCCGCAAGAGTGGATGCGGCACCGCTGCTGGCGGTGCTCGCCACGCGTCACGATGCGCCCAGGGACTGGCTGGCGGCTGGTCGCGGCTGGCAGCATCTCGCGCTGGAGGCGCGGGGCGCGGGCCTGTGGCTTTCGCCGCTGAATGCGCCGGTGCGCGTGCCGGCGGTGCGGCGCCGGCTGCGCGGTCTGCTGCCGACGCGCGGATGGGCGCAGGCAGTGGTTGCGCTCGGCTTCGGATCGGAAATCCAGGCACCGCGACGCCGCGCGCCGCAAGCCTGGGCATTGAGCGACGCGCCCGCCCTGCCGCACTGAAGGCCGACGGGTGCCGGGTCGTTCAGGCGTAGCCGGGCGGCGGCACGAACGGCTGCAGCGACTTTTCCAGGAAACCTGCCGCCGCGATGCAGGCGCGGTCGCCGTACTGCGGCCCGACGATCTGCACGCCGGTGGGCAGGCCTGCCGGCGTCAGTCCGGCAGGCGCCACGGTTGACGGCAGAAACACCATGCCCGACAGCCCCGCCCAGAACAATTGCGTGGTCGAAGGCTGCGGCTTGCCGTTGACCGGGATCATGCGTTCCCAGCGCTCGCCCGCCTGATTGTGCTCGAAGGCGGCGGTTGTCGCGGTCGGGCACAGCAGCAGGTCGTAATCGTCGAAGAACTGCGCCCACTTGAGCCGCAGGCCTTCGCGCTTTTCGTTCCAGGCATGCCATTCGCGATGCGACATGGTGTTGGCGTGCAGCATCCAGGGCGCATAACCTTGCTCTCCGGCGTGCACGCGGGCCAGCGCCTGCTGTTTTTCGAACTGTTCGTCGCTGAGCGAAATCGAGGTGGCGCCGCGCAGCAGATGGATGTAGATGCGGTGCGCTTCGTCGAGATCGAAGTCGGGTCGTGCGGTTTCGTTCACCTCGGCGCCGGCACGGGCAAAGCACTCGGCGGCGGCGAATACGCCGGCCTGCACCGCGTCGTCCACTTCGGCGGTGGCGGCATCGGCCAGCACGGCGATACGCAGCTTGTCGACCGGCTTCGGCGCCGCCAGCCGCACGCTCAGACCGCGCGCGGTGAACTCATCCGGCACACCGATGATGTCGAGCGCGAGCTGCAGGTCGGCTGCGCTGCGCGCCAGCGGGCCGATGACCATCATGTCCTTGTTGGCGTAGTAGCCGGGCAGGGTATGGCCGCGGATCGGGCATAGCTCGAAGGTCGGCTTGTGGCCGAACACGCCGCAGTAATGCGCGGGATTGCGGATCGAGGCGCCGATGTCGCTGCCGAGTTCCAGCCCGGTGAGGCCGGCGGCAAGCGCGGCCGCCGCGCCACCGGACGAGCCGCCGGGGGTGCGGGCAGGGTCCCAGGGATTGTGGGTGGTGCCGTACACCGGGTTGAAGCTCTGCCAGTCGGCCAGCATCACCGGCACGTTGCTTTTGCCGAACACCACTGCGCCGGCGCCCATCAGCCGGTGCACCGACAGCGCGTGACGCGCGGGGATGTTGGACTTCAGGTCTGCGCGGCCCCAGGTGGTGGGCAGGCCCTCGATATCGAAGGATTCCTTCACCGTCATCGGCACGCCGTGCAGCGGCCCCCACCAGTCGCCTTTCGCCGCGGCGCGGTAGGCCTTCTTCGCCCGCTCGCGGGCGCGCTCGAAGTCCGCCACCACGATGGCGTTGACCTGCGGGTTGAATCGCGTACCGCGCTCCAGGTACAGGTCCAGCAACTCCACGCAGCCGATCTGTCTGCGGCGGATCAGCCCGGCGAGCTGCTTCGCCGAACGAAAGGGAATATCAAGCGCCATGTTGTGTGCTCACGGTGTGATCTGGAAAATCCAAAGCTCTCAACGCGGAGGACGCGGCGGAAAACTAAAATCTAGAAACGAAACACGAAGACACGAAAGCACCAAGACACGAAGGAAATTTGGGTCCGATTGTCTTGGTGTCTTGGTGGTTCGCACATGCATTCGCTTCTCCTCCGCGTCCTCTGCGTTCTCCGCGTTGAGAGCTTGCGCTTTTCTTATACCTACGCACCGATTCCATCAATGCTGGAAATGCGCATGGTCGCCGAGCAGGGCTTCCCGGAATCGGTTCTTCAGATGCGCGCCGTCGCGCGGCGGCAGGGTGAGTTTGAGCTTGTCGGGCGCGACCTTGACCTGCGCGAACAGCGGACCCTGCATAGCGTGCATCGCGCCGCGCAAGGCGCTGACTTCGTCGTCCGTGCGGACGATCGTGGCGGCCGCGAAGCGGCAGGCAGTCGCGGCGGCGGCGAGGTCGACGCCGTAGGCGGTGTGGGTGGCCTGCATGCCGGTTTCGCCGTAGCGCTCGTTGTCGAGTACCACCACCGACAGGTTCTTCGGCTGCGACACACCGATGGTGGCGAGCGAGCCGAGCCCCATCAGCAGCTCGCCGTCGCCGGTCAGCACCAGCACCGGCCGCTGCGGCTGCGCCAGCGCCAGGCCCAGGCCGATCATCGCGGCGCCGCCCATGCCGCCCCACAGCGGAAATGTCAGCGCATGGTCGCCGGCTTCGGTTGCATCCCAGGCCGGGGCGCCCAGCCCGGCCACCACCAGAAGTTCGCCGCGCACGGCGAGCAGCGCTTTTACAACCTCGCGGCGGTCGAGCGTGTTGCCTTCGCGATTCGTCTCGGCCATGGTCAGTCCTCGAAGGTCTTGGCGCCGAGCAGGCGCTGGCCGAGCAGCAACGCGGCCGGGCGCAGGGTGTTGTAGGCGATGCGCAGCACGCCTTCGGCGAGCGGCGCGATGTCTTCTTCACGGTCTGCGCGCGTCACCAGCGTGCCCATCGCCTCGAGCACCGCGGGCGTGGCCCGCCCCATCGGCACCTGCCAGGGATTGAACTCCGCCCAGTCGCCACGCATGGTGATCCACATCGGCAGCGGCACCTGGCATGTGGACAGCATCGACAGCATGTTGATGCAGTTGCCGACGCCGCTGGACTGCATCAGCAGCAGGCTTTTCTGGCCGCCCAGCCAGGCCCCCACCGCGAGCGCCACGCCTTCCTCCTCGGTGGTCAGGCGCACCAGCTTCAATTCAGGATCGTTCTCGCAAAGGCGAATGAGCGCCGCGTGGCCGGCATCGGGCACGATCGCCACCTGGCGGATCGACTGCTGCTTGAGCAGGCGGTAGAGCGACTGGCTCCAGTGGACTGTCATGCGGCTCTTTTTCTTGCTTCGTTATGGCGGCTTCTCGCCGATACGGCCCGCGCGCGGACCGCAGCCGACGCATTCTACCGGCCGATGCCGACGCGTCCGCTGGACGTGAACGGGGCCGACAACGGCGCGTACTTCGAATCGGCTTCGAGGTAGCCGGTCAACCGGTAGTTGACCGCGTCGCCCTGCAGCAGCCTGAACAGCGGCAACCCGAAGGCGCGCGGCGAAAAGCTGATCGGCACCTTGACGGTCGCCGACTCGCCGGGCGAAAGCCTGGCCGCGCTCGACACGCTGGTGCGTGCCACCGGTGCGTTGGCGAGGTCGAGCGTGAACGCCATCTTGCCGAGATCGAGCGCGAAGCGGTTGGTGTTGGTGACCTTGAGGGTGGCGACCGCCTCGGCCTGGTCGAGGCTCAGGCTGCCGACGTCGAAGCCGACGACCTCCACGCCGGGAATCGCCGGCACCGGCAGTTCGCCGCTGCGCGACAGCGGCAGTTTCACGCGGCCGAGCACCGGCGCGTCGATGGTGACGATGAAGTCGGCGCGCCAGGGAACGACCGCGCCGGGCTGCACGCCGGAAAGCGCCGCCAGCAAAGAGCTGACGCTGATACTCGCCGGCAGCTGCAGCACCGAACTGCCGCGCGCGGGAATCGCGCCGGTGGGCTGGATGGCGCCTTCGAGCAAGGTGGTGCCGCGGCTGTCCAGCACGTAGGCGAGGCTCGCCACCGGCAGGTCGGTGGTGTAGGGATTGGTCACCTCGACGTGGAACAGCAGGTCGGCGCTGTCAACCTTGAGATTGCGCAGGTCGGCGCCGACCACCCGCGCGCTCGGCTGCGGCGCGGCGTTGATCAGGTCGCCCACCGACTGGCAGCCGGCGGCGAAGACGATCGGGAGCAACGCAAGCAGGGCGATTGATCTTGGCATCGTATTCGGTCTTCCGGTTCTGTATGTGCAGGACATCGTATCGCAGATGCTGTGCCGGCATGACCCGGGCGGCTCGGCAGAGACGACCGCTCGTCGGGTCGCGCTGCAGAACCCGGTCGCTGAACTATATTTCAGGCACGGGCGTCCTGTCGCCCGGGAAAGGCGGGCAAACATGATCCGCTGGCTTCTGTGTGCTGCGCTGCTGTCGCTGGCAATGGCGGCAGCCCCTGCGTCGGCCGCCGACACGGTTCCTCTGTACGTCAGTGTTGGTGTGGGCAGCTTCGACCCCGAAGGTTCATCCGCGCTGGCGACGAACCGCGACGGCGACTTTGCCATCGCCGCCGCGCTGGGATACCAGCGATCGCGTTACCTCTCGCTGGAACTGGACGTGATCTACCTTGAGCAGGAATTCGACACCCCGCCTGGCATTCCGTCGGGCGGATTCGTTACCGTCGATGAGCGCGCCGACCTGACGGTATCCGGCATGGCCGCAGTGGTGAAGCTCGGCCACCCGATCGGGCCGCTGCGGCCTTATGTCGGACTGGGCGCGGGGATCTACATATCCCAGTTGACGGTGTTCGGGACTGTGTTCGGCCTGCCGGCCTGGCACGAGGAGGACGACACTCACGTCGGCTACCAGTGGCTGGCGGGCGTGAGCCTGCCGGTCGGCGAGCGCTGGTCGATCGGCGCCGAGTTCCGCCGCACCGAACTCCGGGCGGATTTCGGGGCGCTGACCGGGGGCAAGCTCGACACCGGCGGCGACAGCCTGCTGCTGACTGTGCGCTGGGACCTCGCGCAGCCCTAGCGCGGGCCCGGCCCGTGCAGTTTCGCCCGCAGTGCGTCCGGCACGTCGATCTCGAACGCGAGCACGCGCGAGGACAGCGACTTGCCGTAGTTGTCCAGGCACAGGCTGCGGGATACGCCGCCGCCCAGCGCGCCTTCGGCCACGAAGTTGAGCGCGCCCAGGCCGTCGACTTCATAGCGCGTGACCGTGCCCGTCACGACGCCGGCGTAGTGCGCCTTGAAACGTTCGGCGGTGAGCTGTTCCTTCAGCAGGGGATAGAACTCCGGCTCGTAGGCGATCACCGAGATATTGGACGTGTTGCCCTTGTCTCCCGAGCGGCAGTGGGCAAGGTGTTGCAGCATGACTTTCATATTCTCGGCTCCAGTGCCCCTTGCAAGGGGACGCTTTCACCACAGAGACACAGAGGCGCAGAGAACCCCTGAGCGCAGGTAATAACGAATCTGCAATCGTTGCCCACGGCCACGATGCGGTTATCTCGCCAGTCGCCTTCCGGCGCGAGGGCCGCTTGCCGATTCCAAGCGCAGTTCTGCGGCGGTTTTCTCTGTGCCTCTGTGTCTCTGTGGTAACTGCAGATCCTAACTCTCGTAATAGTTGATTGAAGGCACGATCTTCTCGCGCGGCACCAGCGAGGACCATACGCCGATGATCTCGCGCACGCGGTCCTGGTGCGGCACGCGTTTTCCCGTCATGCCGATGCCGGAGACCGCCATGCCGTCGACCTCGCGGCCGACCTTGTTCGCTTCTTCGCGCGTGCGGGTGCGGGCGGCGACGCGCACCGCTATCTCGTAGGGTTCGGGCGCGTCGGGCGGCGTCATCGCGCCGTGAATCGCGTTCAGCCCGAGAAAGTCGATGCGCACTTCCTCGGCGTCCAGCTTGACGATCCTGAAGCGCTCTTCCAGGACTCGCCGCGCGAGCTGCGCCCGGCGCAGCGCGCCGGGGCCGGCGTAGAAGAACATGTCCTCGCCGATGAAGCCTTCAGTGCAGCCGATCGAGACCTTGAGCGTGGGCGTGCGCGGCTTGCCGGAAAGGCCGGTGACGCGCACCCGGTCCGGCCCGATCTGCTCGAGACGCGCCGCGGTGAAATCGACCACCACGTCCGGCGTGATGTAGTTGGCCGGGTCGTGCACCTCATAGAACAACTGTTCCTTCACCGTCATCGGGGTGACCGCCCCGCCGCTGCCTGCCACCTTGGTGAGCACTGCCGAGCCGTCCGGTTCCACTTCGACGATCGGAAACGCCAGATTCCATGGATCGGGCACGTCCTTGAAGCCGGGATCGGCAAAATAACCGCCGGTGACCTGCGCGCCGCATTCCATCAGGTGGCCGAGGCCGTTGCCGGCGCCGAGCCGTGCGTGATCGAGCGCGCCCCAGCCGAATTCGTACATCATCGGCGCCATGAAGATGGACGGATCGGCGACGCGGCCCGAGACCACGATGCGCGCGCCCGCCTGCAGCGCCTCGACGATCGGCTCGGCGCCGAGATACACCTCGGCCGACACGATCGAATCCTTCAGCGCGCGGGTCGGCCGGCCGTCTTCGAGAATGCGGTCGGTAAGCTCCAGCACCCGGTCGGTGATCAGAGAGCCGTTGACGGCGGCGACCTTCACGCCTTTTGCACCCAGTTCGCGCAGCCAGTGCACGATGCGCTGCGCCGCACCATCGGGATTGATCCAGCCCTGGTTGGTCACGATGCGGGTGCCGTGCGCGAGGCACGGCGGCAGCACCGCGCGCATGCGGTCGTCGAGATAAGTGTCGTACCCGGGAAAAGACGGATCGCGACGCTTGCGCACCTGTGCGGCAGAGATGGTGGCTTCGGCCATGGTCTCGAAACACAGATAGTCGAGTTTCCCCTGTGCCGCGTTCAGCGCTGCCGGCTCGATGCGGTCGCCCCACCAGGCCGAGCCCGCGCCGATGCGCACCGTGCGTGTCATTTCTCTCCTTGTTTCAAGCGCTTCGCGAGCCGCCTCCCGATTGTTCTGCACTGCAAAACGACGAAGCCGACAGGCAGGGAGACGTAGCGATTTCTCGGGTGTGCGCGCGGAATGCATGATTCCGGCGGCTAGAACTGCTGCTTGACAAGTGTACCTTCGGAATCGATGATCGGGACAAAAGCCGGTCACGCCGGCGCCATCACAACAGAGAAACCGAGGGGGAGGAGATCCCGATGCCCACGCCTGCGTTCGCAGTGCACGGCATCTGCTGTGCGTCGCGTTCGCGCGGCCGCCGGGTCCAACGAAGCCGTTACCACGATCGACAGCCGGTGCGCACAGCCGCACCGTGTACCGCGATCGCGAACGCATCCCTTTTGGTTTTTCCATACGCCGGTTGGGCGTGGCGGGCGCAGGCGCGTTCACGTGCAACCCGCAGACGCGCCGCCCCGTGCGCGTCGCGTAACGCCCACCTCAGGGGCGGAGGCGCATCGGGCGGCCCGTAAAGCCCGCCGGCGCGCTATTTTTTCCGGGCAAACGCTGCTCAAGGAGCAACAACGAATCAAACAACGACCGCCTGGATCGAACTGGGGGGACTTCGGCGCGGACGACCAGCTCGGCCGCCTCAACCTGCTGACGCCGGAGAAGGTCAGGCAGGGCATCGCCGAGGTCAGGGAAGGCCAGACCTTCTGCCTCAGCCTGCCGCTCGAGTACCCCGGCGGCAACGTGCTCAATCCGCGCAGGTTTCCGCCGGTGTTGCGGCCGACGCTGAGAAACGGCCGCCCCAACATGAACTACCTGGTTCAGCGCGACCATCCCGAGGCGACCGACGTCATCAACGACGACGCGGTGATCCTGCACCTGCAGTACTCGACGCAGTGGGACAGCCTTGCCCATGTCGGCCAGTTGTTCGATGCCGACGGCGACGGTCATCCCGAGCCCGTTTTCTACAACGGCTATCGCGGCGGCAAGGAGATCGTGGGACCGGCCAGCCCGGACGACGCCGGTGCGGTCGGCAGTGTGCCGGCCAAGACCACGACCCATGTGCAGGCGCTCGGCGTGGAAAACATGGCGCAGAAATGCGTGCAAGGGCGCGCAGTGATGATCGACCTGCACGCGCACGTCGGCCGCGCGCGCGAGCTGGTGGGCTACGAACGGCTGATGCGCATCATGGAGCAGGACAAGGTCGCGGTCGAAGCGGGCGACATGGTGTGCCTGCACACCGGATTTGCGCAGCTCATCGTCGACATGAAGGGGCATCCGGACGGCCATGCGCTCGAGAACGCCTGCGCGGCCCTCGACGGTCGCGACCCGAAGCTGCTGCAGTGGATTACCGACAGCAAGCTCGCGGTGCTGGTGGCCGACAACTACGCGGTGGAGGCGATTCCGGCGACGGCGCGGGACGGTTGCTGCGCGACGCTGCCGCTGCACGAGCACTGCCTGTTCAAGCTGGGCGTGAATCTCGGCGAGCTGTGGTACCTGTCCGAGCTGGCCGCGTGGCTGCGCGACCGCAAGCGCAATCGCTTCCTGCTCACGGCGCCGCCGCTGCGGTTGACCGGAGCAGTGGGCTCGCCGGCCACCCCGGTGGCGACGGTGTGATTTTTCGACGATTCGGCAACGGGAAAGCGG
>CALJLA010000061.1 GCA_937983055.1 uncultured Pseudomonadota bacterium | reverse complement strand
GCTGGTGGAGCCGGCCGGCATCGGCGTGGCGCGGGCGGGGCTGAGCGTCGGCCTGTCGGTGATGCTGGCGGTATCGGTCGCCTGCCTGCCGATCTTCTTCACCGGCTATCGCATCGACCGCTGGGAAGGCGGCGTGTTTCTCGCCTACTACGCGGCCTACACCGCTTTCGTGGTGCTGAAGGCGACCGAGCACGATCTGCTCGAGCCGTACAGCCGCGTCATGCTCCTGTTCGTGGTGCCGATCACGCTGCTCACGCTGGCGGTGCTCGGCGTTCGCGCCCTGCGCGCCAATCCGGTGCGCACCTGACCGCGAACCACCCATGCCCCGCGCCGAATTGCTGCTGCCGCTGATCGTTGTTCTGCCTTTCGCCGGAGCGCTGCTGGCGGCGCTGATGGCCGGCGCCTCCGCCACCCGCCTTACCTGGGCGGCGGCGCTGGTGCCGGTGGCGACGCTGGCGCTGGCGGCGCCGCTCGCGCCGGCCCTGTTCGCGGGCCAGGCGCCGGCCGCGTCGTTCGACTGGATGCCGGCGCTCGGCCTGTCGGTATCGCTGCGCCTCGACGGCCTGGCGGCGCTGTTCCTGCTGCTGATCTGCGCCATCGGCGTGCTGGTGATCGTGTACGCGCGCTATTACCTGCCGCCGCAGGACCCGCTCGGCCGGCTGTACGCAATGCTGCTGGCGTTCATGGGCGCGATGATCGGCATCGTGCTTTCCGACAACCTGCTGCTGCTGGTGGTGTTCTGGGAGCTGACCAGCCTCACCTCCTTCCTGCTGGTGGGTTACTGGAGCCACCATTCCGACGCGCGCGAGGGCGCGCGGCTGGCGCTGGCGGTGACCGGCCTCGGCGGGCTGGCGCTGCTCGGCGGGGCGCTGCTGCTCGGTCACATCGCCGGCACCTACGAGATCTCGGCCATTCTCGCCCAGGGCGAGGCGATCCGTGCCTCGCCGCTGTACGGTCCGGCGCTGGCGCTGATCCTGATCGGCGCTTTCACCAAGTCGGCGCAGTTCCCGTTCCACTTCTGGCTGCCCAACGCGATGGCCGCGCCCACGCCGGTGTCGGCCTACCTGCATTCCGCGACCATGGTGAAGGCCGGCCTTTTCCTGCTCGCGCGGCTGCACCCGGCGCTGGCCGGCAGCGATGCCTGGTTCTTCGCGGTCGGCGGCGTGGGCCTCGCGACCGTGGTGTTCGGCGCCTACGCCGCGATGTTCAGGCACGACCTGAAAGGCCTGCTCGCCTATTCCACCATCAGCCACCTCGGCCTGATCATGATGCTGCTCGGGCTGGGCACCGACATGGCGGTGGTGGCGGCGATTTTCCACATCATCAACCACGCCACCTTCAAGGCCTCGCTGTTCATGGCCGCCGGCATCATCGACCACGAGACCGGCACCCGCGACATGCGCAAGCTCGCCGGGCTGTTCAAGTACATGCCGTACACCGCCGTGCTGGCGATGGTGGCCGCCGCCTCGATGGCCGGCGTGCCGCTGCTGAACGGCTTCCTGTCCAAGGAAATGTTCTTCGACGAATCGCTGCGGGTGCGCGAGCTGGGCATCTTCGGCTGGGTGGTGCCGCTGGCGGCCACCGCCGCCGGCGTGTTCAGCGTCGCCTACTCGCTGCGCTTCATCCACGACGTGTTCTTCCACGGCGAGCCGAAGAAGCTCTCGCGCACCCCGCACGAGCCGCCTCGCTGGATGAAGATCCCGGTGGAGGTCCTGGTCGCGCTGTGCCTGCTGGTGGGGATCTTCCCGCAGTACACGGTGCGCCCGCTGATCGATCTCGCCGCCGGCGCGGTGCTGATGGGCCGCGCGCCGGAGTACAGCCTCGCGATCTGGCACGGCTTCACGCTGCCGCTGATGATGAGCGTGATCGCGCTGGCGGGCGGCGTGGCGGTGTATTTCTCGCTGCAGTTCTTCTACCGCCTGCACCGCCACGAGCATACCGCGGTGACCGGGCACGGGCTGTTCAACCAAAGCGTCATGCTGCTGCAGCACGGCGCGCTGCGCCTGCTGCGGGTGTTCGCCAGCGGCTCGCTGCAGCGCTACTGCGCCATTCTGGTCGGGGCCGCGGTCGCGCTCGGCGCGGTGGCGTTCAGCGGCCCGATCGCGTGGCCGGCCTACGTGGTCGCGCCGGTGTCGCCGCCGGTGGCGGCCGGCTGGCTGCTGCTCGCGGGCGCCAGCCTCGCGGTGGCGGTGCTGCATCGGCGCCGTTTCGAGGCGCTGATCCTGACCGGCGCGGTAGGCCTCGTGGTGTCGGCGGCGTTCGCCTACCTGTCGGCGCCGGACCTGGCGCTGACCCAGCTGGTGGTGGAAGTGGCGAGCGTCATCCTGCTGGTGCTGGCGCTGCGCTTTCTGCCCGAGCGCTCGCCGGCGGAAACCGCGCCGCGGCGGCGGCTGGGCGACGTCGCGCTGTCGCTCGTCGCCGGCCTCGGCGCCGGCGGCATCGCGTGGTGGCTGCTCACCCATCCGCGCGAGACGATCTCGCGCTACTTCGTCGACAACAGCCTGCCGCTGGGCGGCGGCACCAACGTGGTGAATGTCATCCTGGTCGACTTCCGCGGCTTCGACACGCTGGGCGAGATCACCGTGCTGGCGCTGGCCGCGCTCGGCGTGGCCGGGCTGCTCGGCGCCGGCATGGCGCAGCAGCCCGCGGCGCGGCCGGAGGCGGGCCGTTCGCTGATGCTGTCGAACGCGGCGCAGATCCTGCTGCCGGCGGCGCTGCTGGTCGCGCTGTACATTTTCATCCGCGGCCACAATCTGCCGGGCGGCGGTTTCATCGCCGGGCTGGTGGCGGGCGCGGCCGGCGTCCTGCTGTATGTCGCCAACGGCATCGCCTGGGCCGAGGCGCGCATCCGTCTTGACTATCGCGCGCTGACCGCGGCCGGACTGGCGATTGCCGCCGGCACCGGCGCGGCGGCCTGGCTGTTCGGCAAGCCGTTTCTCACCAGCGCGCACGGGCATCCGCACCTGCCGCTGATCGGCGAGTTGCCGCTCGCCAGCGCAATGGCATTCGACCTCGGCATCTTCCTGACCGTGGTCGGCGTGGTGATGCTGGCGCTGTCCGCGCTCGGCCGCCTGCAACCGGGGGACGCATGGAAGTACTCCTAGCCGCCGCCGTCGGCATTCTGTTCGCGACCGGCACCTACCTGGTGCTGCGCGCGCGCACCTTTCCGGTGGCGCTCGGGCTTACCTTCCTGTCCTACGGGGTGAACCTGCTGCTGTTCGCCTCCGGCGGCGTGCGTCTCGACGCGCCGCCAATCGTCGGCGCCGGCGCCGCGATGACCGATCCGCTGCCGCAGGCGCTGGTGCTGACCGCGATCGTCATTGCCTTCGGCATGACCGCCTTCCTGCTGGCGTTGGCGGTGCGCGCGCACGCCGATCGCGGCAACGACCATGTCGACGGCAAGGAGCGGCCGCGATGAGCCACTGGCCGATTGCGCCCATCCTGATCCCGTTCGCGGCGGCGCTGCTGGCGATGCTGCCGCTCGGCCTGCGCCGCGCGCGCGCGGTCTCGGTGGCGTCGGTGCTGCTGCAAGCGCTGGTGGCGGCGGTGCTGGTGGCGCGCGCCGGCAACGGCGCCGAGGTCTACGCCCTGGGCGGCTGGCCGGCCCCGTTCGGCATTCTGCTGGTGGCCGACCTTCTGGCGGCGCTGATGCTGGCGGTGAGCGCGGTTTGCGCGGTGGCGGCGCTGTGGCATGCGCTGCGCGGCTGGGACGAGCAGGGCGCCAACTTCCACGCCCTGTTCCAGTTTCAGCTCGCCGGCATCAACGGCGCCTTCCTGACCGGCGACCTGTTCAACCTGTTCGTGTTCTTCGAGCTGCTGCTGATCGCCTCGTACTGCCTGCTGCAGCACGGCGGCGGCAGCGCGCGCCGCATCGCCGGCATCCACTACGTGGTGCTGAACCTGGTGGGCTCGGTGCTGTTCCTGGTGGCGGTGGCGCTGACTTACGGCGCGCTCGGCACGCTCAATCTCGCCGACATCGCCCGTCACGTCGGGCACGCCACCTCGCTGCAGATGCCGGCGCTGCGGGCGGCGGCGCTGCTGCTGCTGGTGGTGTTCGCGCTGAAGGCGGCGGTGCTGCCGCTCTTTTTCTGGCTGCCGTTCACCTATGGCACGGCGGCGGCGCCGGTCGCCGCGCTGTTCGTGGTGCTGTCGAAGGTCGGCGTGTACGCAACCCTGCGGGTGCACGGCGCCGGCTATGGCGCCGATGCCTTCCTCGCCGCCAGCGTGACGCCCTGGCTGCTGGTCGCGGCGCTTGCCACCGTGCTCGCCGGCGGCTTCGGCGCGCTCGCCTCGCGCACGCTGCGCGAGCTGGCCGGCTACCTGGCGATTGGTTCCAGCGGCCTGCTGCTCACCGCGGTGGCGATCGGGGGCGAGGGCGGCTTCCGCGCGGCGCAGTTCTACCTGCCGGGCAGCGTGCTGTCGATCGCGGCGCTGTTCCTGATTGCCGATGGCGTCGCCGCCGGGCGCGCCGGCGCCGGCGATCGCATCGGCCGCGGCCCGCGCATGCGCAATCTCGGCGGCATGGCCGCGCTGTACGGCGTGGTGGCGGTGGCGGCCGCCGGGCTGCCGCCGCTGGCCGGGTTTCTTGGCAAGGCGCTGCTGATGTCGGCCGCGCTCGAGGCGCCGGGGGCGGGCTGGGTGTTCGCCATCGTGCTGTCGGCGTCGCTGCTCAACCTGGTGGCGCTGGCGCGCGCCGGCAGCCAGATTTTCTGGCATGTGTCGAAAGAAGAAGCCGGCGAGCCGCGCGCGCCCTGGCGCACCGCGCGCGCGCCGGCGGGCCTGCTGGCGGCGGCGTCGCTGGCGCTGGCGGTGATTGCCGGGCCGTTGTAGGACTATGCGGCGCGCAGCGCGGCCGACCTGGCCGGCGGGGCCGCCTACGGCCATCACCTGCTAGATCGCGCCGGCGGTGGCGGGCTGC